>JACDAO010000002.1 GCA_013695405.1 Acidobacteriota bacterium
GCGCTGTCCGCGCTGCGTCCGCCAAATGTATCTGACCTTAAGGGTACGTCCGGGGACTCTACCCCCAAGGCCTGACCGTATGGAGCACGACATGACGCTGTTACGTCGATCTGGACTTCGGTTGTGACCGACGATGTCGCGAAACTGCCGGCGGCGCTCCGCGTTCGCTGCAGAGCTACGCCCGGGACCACGCGGCCGACATCAAGGCTTGAGAGCAGGACACGGCGCTCACGCCGGGCTCTCTCAGACCTCCGCGCCATCGAAGACGAGATCACGGTCCGCAATCGTCGGCATCCCGTTCCGTACGAGCGACTGCTCCCCTCGAACATTCCCAACAGCACGAACATCTGAGCGACGAGCGGCACCACCCGGCCGCCGACGTCGTTGCAGATGCTCGCGGCGACCAAAGAGACTGCGGAGAAACGCGGTCCAAAAGGCCTTGTCCTCCACCGAGGTGTCCAGTTCGGCGCAGATCCGCGAGACCTCAGACTTGGAGATGCCATCCACGCCCAGCGCCTTCACCAGATCGTCGACCTTGCGCGTCGCCGTGCACGTAGGCCTCCTGCACGACGGCCAACAGCGGGTGCTCGGCGCGGCGCCGGGGCTGCAGCAGCGACGGGAAGTACGTGCCCAACCGGACTTTGGGATCGCCAGCTCGATCGTCCCCATCCGCGTGTCCCAGGTGCGCGTGCGGCTCCCGTTGCGGTAGGCGGTCCGCTCCCCGGTCCGCTCGTGGCGCTCGGCGCCGATGAGGCCGGCCACTTCGCTCTCCATCCTTGACTTGGCCATCGTCATCGCCTCCTTGTGTGTGTCCTTCCGCCAGAAAGAACTCACGGGAACGATGCACGATGGCCCTCGACGCTGTCTACGCCGCCGGCCTCACTGAATTTCCACCACGTCCGGGGACTCTAACGTCTCAACGCGGAATCCGGGCAGGCCCAGAGTCAAGAGAAGACGACACCGGGTGGTCCGGTGCCAAGTGGGGTCGCTCTGGACCGCCACCGAATAAGTCACACCGAGGCACAAGAAACCTAGGATCTCTCTGGGATTCGGTCTCGGTGTGGCGTGATCGGCATAGGTGCGACCGTCAAAACAACTGAATGCCGGGGATTAGTTGGACGACCCAGACATGACTCGGATTACTCCCGTGAAGCAAACGCTCTTGCCGAATTCGGGGCACGGGCTGATTACGTCGAAGGTCGCATGTACTCGGGCCCCCACCAGCCACCCTTCGACGACGGTGCCGTTCAATACCGCCTTCTGCGTCTGATTGTTTTGCGTTCCTTCGACAAGCGCGACGAACGAGCGCCCCGCGTTGCTGCCGATGACCTCATACCGAGCCTTGACCTGAGCAACGGTGCCGTTGTCTACAAAATCAAGAACCTCCCCGGCGAAAGTTCCAGGGACATCACCCCCCGTGACGCCTGCCAGCGTGGGAAAGGTGGGTAGCCACTTGGTGAAGGTCACTTCAACATTGGACCCACCGCGTTTGGCCAGCATCTGCGTTCCAGACCCACCCCCGACAACCGAGGGCGCGGCTGGCGAGACCGGTTGGCTGCTGCACGCCGCGGCGAAGACACAGAAGCCGAGTATTGCCTGTCTCATCGTGCCACTCCATTCAAGGGAGGGTGTGGAAACGGCCCGATAAGTTCGGAAGCGCCGTTGCGGGCCCGTTTCTTATTTGTTCCCTCGCCTGGTGTACGCGGAAACGGCGGAGAACCGGGGCCAACGGGCTGCGGCCTCGCGCGGAATGGGCTTGCTGCCGCTGCTGGCGGGGCTTATCCTCGGGGCCATGGCTTTGCCAGACCGGGCGATGCCGTCGGAACACGGGCTTCCGTGCTCATCAGGTGTGCCAAAAAACCCCAGGTGGGCACGCGTCAAGGCCATATTCCTCAGCGTCCTGGATATTCCGGACGCCGACCGTCCGAAGTTTCTGGCTGATGCGTGCGGCGGCGACGCGGACGTCGAACGCGAGGTCGTATCCCTGTTGGCCCATGATGTGGAGGCCGGCAGCTTCTGCGAAACACCGGCGGCTGGATTGCTCGGGGTTGGGGCCCTGCCGCCAGTGGCTGCTCCGGTCCGGCTTCCGGCCGGCTCGCGTCTGGGTGTTTACGAAGTCACCGGCTTCATCGCCGCGGGCGGGATGGGCGAAGTCTACTGCGCGAGAGACACGCAGCTGGGCCGCGAGGTTGCGATCAAACGCGTGGGCGCGGAGTTCGCGAATCCCCAGGCAACCGCGCGGCTGATCGGGGAGGCGCGCCACGCCTCCAGCCTCAAGCATCCTAATATCTGCACAATCCACGAGGTCGGCACGGCCGAAGGCCGCCCGTTCATCGTGATGGAACTCATTGACGGACGCCCGCTCAGCGAGGTGTTGCGCGAGGGCCGCCCGACGCTGGGCGTTGCGCTGAGGTATGGGATCGAGGTCGCGGATGCGCTGGACCATGCTCATGGTCGGGGCGTCGTGCACCGGGACCTCAAGAGCTCGAACATCGTCATCGATCGCAGCGGCAAACCGATCGTGCTTGATTTTGGGCTCGCGAAGCGCCTGTTGAAGAGCGGAGAGCCCCAGACAGTCGAGTCGAATGTCGGAAACCATCATACGCCGGCGGGAACATTGAGCCACATGGCGCCCGAGGTGCTCCTTGGCGGTCGCGCCGACGCACGAACCGACGTCTGGGCGATAGGGGTCCTGCTGTATGAGCTCGCGACCGGCGGCCTGCCGTTCACAGGACGCACGCCTTTCGAAACGAGCGCCGCAATTCTGGGTGAGCCGCCGAGGCCGATGGAGCCGCGCGTGCCGCTGGCGTTGCGGCTGGTCATCGAGCGCTGTCTTGTCAAGAACCCGGGCAACCGATATCAGCGCGCATCGGATGTCCGGGCGGCGCTCGAACGCATCGAGGAGACCCAGAGCTGGCCGATTGTCTGGCGTCTGCTGATCCAAGGCCGGCCCAGGGCGCTGCAGATTACGGCAGGGGTCGCTCTACTCGTCCTCTCCGCGCTGAGCGTTACTGGGCTGCGCCGACATTTGGACGCGGCGGCGCCGCACGTCAGTACATTTGCTGTGCTGCCGCTCGCCAACGACGCTGGCAACGCCGCCGACGAGGTCTTCGTGGCGGGCATGACCGACGCGCTCACCGCGCAACTCGGCGCGATCGGCACCGTTCGTGTCATCTCCCGCTCGTCGGCAATCCACGCGGTGGCTTCCGGCCAAACGGTCCCAGAAATCGGGCGCGCCCTCGGCGCCGATGCGGTGCTGCGTGGCACTGTAGGACGGTTGTCGAACCGCATACGACTGAGCCTCCGTCTCACGGAGGCCGCAACTGGCCGCGTGATCTGGTCAGATGACTTCGAGCGGCACGCCCGTGAAGTGCTTGTGCTGCAGGCCGACGCGGTTCGCGCGCTGGCGTTCGGGATTCGGGCAGGTCTGCGGCCAGACGTCCGCGAACGCCTCACGATGGTACGCGCGATCGGCCCGGACGTGTACGAGGCGTACGTGAAAGGACGCTACGCGTACGACCAGCGGACACCTGACTCGCTGCAGGTGGCGGTCAAGGAGTTCACCCGCGCCCTCGAGTTGGATCCGACGTACGCGCCCGCGTACGCCGCCCTCGCCAACTGCTACAACCAGTTGGGCACCGTTCTTGTTGGCAGCGGTTCTCCACGCGAGTATCGGCCCAGGGCGGCCGCCGCAGCGATCAAAGCCCTCCAGATCGATCCGAATTCCGCCGAGGCTCACACGGCGCTGGGCTTCGTGAGACATTACGAGTGGCAATGGAGGGATGCCGAACAGGAACTCACGCGGGCAATCGAGCTCAATCCAAATTACGCGCTCGCGCACGTGTATTACGCCAACCTGCTGATGTCATTGAGGCGCTCCGACGAGTCGCTCCGGGAGATTTTGGCCGCCAAGGATCTCGATCCCTTCTCGCTGGACGTCAACGCGAACCTCGGTTGGATGCTGGCGTCCGCCGGACGCTACGACGAAGCTATCGAGCACCTGAAACGCACCGTGGCCCTCGATTCCAGCTATCCGCATGCGCGCACGCGGTTGGCCGAGGCCCTCAACTCGGCGGGTCGTTACGACGAAGCGCTTTCGCAGGTGAACGAGGCGGTCAGGCTCACCAACCGCTCGCCCAGCGCCCTTGGCCAGTTGGCGAAGACGTACGCCCTGTTGGGAAGAACGGCCGAAGCTCGTGCGGTTCTCGATGAGGTGCTCGCCCTCGCACGACATCAATATGTGCCACCCGCTTCGCTGTTTCTGCTGTATCAGGCGCTCGGCGAAACGGAAACGGCACTGGATTGGCTCGAACGCTCATATGACGAGCGCTCGAATTTCATGGCCTACATCGCCAGCCAGAACGAACTGCGATCGAACGCGCGGTTTCAGAGGATGCTGCGGCTGGTGGGCCTGAACTGATCGCGCGTGGTATGGGGAATCCGCCGTGTCGTCTTCTCCATCAGACCTGACACAGCTGCTGGTGCGATGGTCCGAGGGGGATGCGGACGCGCTAGAGCAACTTCTGCCCGTGGTATACCGGGAGCTGAGGCGGATCGCCCTTCGCCAGATGCGGCGGGAACGGGACGATCACACGCTTGTTCCGACGGCCCTCGTCCACGAGCTCTACCTGCGTCTGGTCGATCAACGGATGATGACCTGGCAGAATCGCGCGCACTTCTTTGGATTGGCCGCTCAACTCATGCGCCGCATCCTCGTGGACCACGCCCGCGCCCGCCACGCGGGCAAGCGCGGCGACCCCGCAGCGCGCGTCTCGCTGGAGGTTGGGTTGGAGGAGGCTCCCAATCGAGACGCGCCGGAAGACGTGCTCGCCATCAACCTGGCACTCGAACGGCTCGCGACGCTCGATCCAGAGCAGGCCCGCATCGTCGAACTGCGATTCTTTGCGGGCCTGACAGTGGAGGAAACCGCACACGTTGTGAATCGCTCGCCTCGAACGATCAAACGCGAATGGCGCCTGGCGCGTGCCTGGCTTTTCCGGGAACTGCAGCCGTAGCGGAGCAGCTCTCGGAGCTGGCGACGGGATCGCGAGTTGATGCGACGCGGCGCGCTCACCGATGCTGCTCCGCGACCGCCGCGTGTCCAGTACCTGTCGAAGCCGCGGCGATGCCAGCCGACACAGCCATCGCCTTCAGCAACCTGACGGCTTCGGCCACGAGTCGCTCGCCGCCGCCTGGCGCGATGCGCGAGTTGACCGTCTCGTAGCTGCCCTCCTTGAACGCCTGCTCCGTGGGGATGTACGCCGGGTTGTCGTTGCTCAGTTCGATCACCAGGGTATGCGCGAACGGGGACGCCTGCTTGATGGCCAACCCGAGCTCCGCGAACACCTCGCCGGGCAGGAGCACGATCGCCAGATCGGGATGGAGGCGGAAGACCTGTACCTCGGCGTCCAGGCTCGGGCCCCGGCTCGCGAGGTCGAGAGTGGCGACGATGTCGACTTGCGTCAGGAAGGGGAGGGCGCTGGTGCCCACCTTCGGCATGTCGGCCCGCGCCGAGGCCACCTGAGCGTCGGAGACCACGCGCAGCGGCAGTGTGATGCGTGCCGATGCCGCGGCCAGTGACGGCGGGGCCAGGGGCGTGCGTGGTCGCGCCGACAAGACATCCACGGCCAATTGCTGGCCAATCAGGCGCGACTGGAGGCGGCGACGGCCACTGACGTCGAGGTGATTGATGTCACCGCACGTGCCGAGGCCGAAGACGGAGATGAACCGTTCGCCGAACTCGCGGCGCAGCTCGTGTTCGAGGTGACCGGGGTAGTCGGCCGAGTACGCCGTGCCTCCGCCCATCGTATCGAGGTGCAGCGCGAACACGGTCAGCGATCCGACCGGCGTACCGTCCTTCGTGATCAACAAGAAGGGCAGGTCGGGATCGGTCGGTCCTGCCACGCGCACGATGTCAGGGTTCGATACGCCTGGGTTGAAGCGGACGGTGCCATCCTTCATGTGGAACCGGCGGTTGAACGACACCCGGTCCTCGGTGGCGACAACGAACTCCAGCGTGGCCGGCGAGACGCCAGCCGCCGCAGCCACAATCACGTCGACCAGACGGTCGCGCAGCGTGTCGGGATACTTCACCGACGCGAGTGGGTCGGTGCCGAACTTCGCGGCCGCCTGCTCGCTGAACAGGCGCGCCCGCGGGCCCGAGAACATCGGGCCCGTGTGCGTGTGGGTCGCCGTGATCGCGATGTTGGTCGCCGGGATCCCCGTCTGCTGCGCAGCCAGCGTGCGCGCCTCCGTGGTCAGCGCTTGCGGCAGGCCGATTAGGTCGGCCACCACCAGCGCCGTCTTCGTCGTGCCTTGCTGGAAGACGAGTGCCTTGGCTTTCAGGGGATCCTTCGTGCCGGTGCTCAGGCGCTCCGCGAAGTAGCCATCCATCCGGTAGCCCAGGGGCGGCGTGATCTCGATCTCCGCCAAGCCAACGCTGAGCGGTGCATGCTGGGCGACCGCGCTGCCCGCCATCGCCAGCACGGCGATGACCATGACGAGTCTCAGGAACATGCGCCTACGGTACCTCACGGCGGCCAACCCGCGGGTCCGCGCGCACGTCATCCCGGGGGGTGCGCCCCGGTAGACTCGAAGCAGTCGCGCGCGTCTGAGCTCGTCGATCATGTCTTGCACCCTCGGGTACCATGCGCTGCACCAGCACGGCACTTGGACCGTCATGGGACAATGCGCTGACGCTCATGCCCGCCGACTGCGTCGTGATCGAGAATGCGACCGCCATCCTGCCCGACGGCCTGCTGCCGCAGGCCCGTCTGGTGTTGCGGGCCGGCCGCATCGCAGAAATGAGCCGCGCGGGGAAGCGGGCCCCGCGGGATGCGAAGGTGATCGACGCCCGCGGCGGGTGGGTCTCCCCCGGCTTTGTGGATGTGCACGTGCACGGTGGCGGCGGGGCCGACTTCATGGACGGCACGCCTGAAGCCGTCCGGGCGGTGTGTGCGACCCACGCGCGGCACGGGACCACCACGATCTTCCCCACGACCACGACCGGTTCGCCGCAGGAGGTCCACCAGATGATCGCCGCGTGCAAGATCGTGCGCGACGAGCAGGCGATTTCCGGCGGCGCGCGGATCGCGGGCGTCCATCTGTACGGACCGTTCTTCGCGCCCGACAAGGTCGGGTGTCATCCCGCCGGGGGGCGGCGTGATCCCACAACGGCGGAGTTCTCGCGGTACTTCGGCACGGGCCTGGTGCGCATTGCCACCTGCGCCGCGGAACTGCCCGGCGCCGGTGCCTTCTTCCGCAAGGCGCATCGCGAGGGCTGCTTCATCACCTGTGGCCACTCGAACGCCACCTGGACCGAAATGGACCGCGCGTACAAGGCCGGCATGCGGCACGTCGATCACTTCTGGTGCGCGATGAGCAGCGTGGCCTCGATTCGGGCGCGGTGTGGCACGCCGATGCAGGGCAGCATGGAGCAATACGTCCTGATGAACGACGGCATGAGCACCGAGGTGATCGCCGACGGTCAGCACTTGTCGCCGGAGCTGTTGCAGTTCGCGCATCGCCTGCTCGGTCCCCGTCGCCTGCTGCTCGTCACCGATGCCAGCCGTGCAGTCGACATGGCCCCCGGCCGCTACAAGTTCGGCCATGCCGTGACCGGCACCGACTTCGACCACGACGGCAAGGTCGGACGCGCTCCGCACGGCGGACTGGCCAGTTCGTCGGTGGGTATGGACCACATGGTGCGCACGATGCACGCGGCGACCAGGGCCCCGATCTGGGACATCGTCCGGATGGCGAGCCTGACGCCGGCCGAACGCACCGGTATCGCCCACGAGGCGGGCAGCTTGAGCGTCGGGAAGCGCGCCGACGTCCTCGTGCTCAGTGCGAAGCTGAAGGTGACGCAGGTCCTCGTCGGCGGGGTCGTTCAGGCTCTCTGACGGCAAGGCGCCAGGTACCTCCTGTGCCGCACGGGCGCCGAGAGACGGCACGCGCATGTGCCGCACCTTGTCTCGGCTGACGCCCTGGCAATCAGCCTCGAGCTCGGAGATGGTATACGGACCCAGTCCGCAGCGGCAGCCAGCTGCACCTGACGGCCCCTGGCCCCGGGGACGACTGGTCGTGTCCGGTTTGTCCGCCCGCTGCGTTGAGTCCTGACAGTCGCGCTCGAGATGCGTGCCAGGCGGAGAGTCACGGGACCCGCGCCGAAGACGGCCGTGTCTCTCGCCATCGATGCGCGCCTGGAGTGCACGCCTCGGGAAGGGAAGTCATGCAGCCACTGGCTGTACCGGCGGGGTACGTGTTGCTCACGCTTGTCCTGTTCACTCCCGCACCGGCCCGGGCTCAGTCGCCCGCCGCAGCGGCGGTCCCGCCAACGGCTCTGGCGTCTGTGACCGACGCACCGCCATTCGATCAGGCCATGGCCTTGGCCGAACTCCGGAAGGCCATCGTGGGCAAGGAGGACCTGCCGTCCGTGGAGGTGTTCAAGAACATCACGCAGTACAAGGGCGTCACGGCCGGCCGGCTGCTGCGGATCATGGACTACGGCTTCACGCGTTCGCTCGGCGTGGACTGCACGCATTGTCATGTGCCAGGCCAGTGGGATCGCGACGACAAGGCGCCCAAGCAGATTGCGCGGGCCATGAGCCAGATGATGGCGGTGATCAACAACGACCATTTGAAGAAGATGTCCGGCCTGAACAGCGCGAATCCGTCGGTGAACTGCACGACCTGCCACCGGGGGCAGAAGCGGCCCGCCCTCGAGTCGCCGCTGGCCCCCGGCACCTCGCCTGCTCTACCTCGCTGACGGAGTCGACATGCTGCTCACCGGAATCACCCGCGCCAGCGCGGCCTGCGTGACCGTGCTCGCCGTGGCCGCTTCGGCCGCTGCGCAATCGACCGTCGTCACACCCGCGCGCGCTCCCACCTCGGTGCCTGTCGTCGCCAGGGCTGCGCCGAACGACAACCGCACATCAGCCGGGCAGCTACGTGATGGCGTACTCACCCTCCGCCTGGTGGCCACCGCCGTGCGCTGGTACCCCGAGCGTGATGGACCCGACGACCCGGTCCGGCCTGTCCAGGCGTTTGCCGAGGAAGGCAAGCCCGCGCAGATTCCCGGACCGCTCGTCCGGGTGCCGGAAGGCACGGAGGTTCGCGTCTCGGTCCGCAATGCGATTCCCGACGCCACGCTGACGTTGCACGGGATGGCGACCAGACCGGCCACCAGTGCCGCGCCAGTGGAGATCGCGCCAGGCGCGACACGCGAGCTGCGATTCACCGCAGGCGTCCAGGGCACGTACTTCTACTGGGGCTCGACGACTGGCAGGACCCTCCCCACGCGGCTGGACGCCGACAGCCAGTTGACTGGCGCGTTCATTGTCGATCCGGCTGGGGGTGCTGCTGCCCCCGATCGCGTCTTCGTGCTGACCGAGTACCTCGACATCGCGCCGGGGAGGCCGACCTACGCCATGTACGGCATCAACGGTCGCTCATGGCCGCACACCGAGCGGCTCGAGATGCCGTTTGGCGAGGCGGCGACCTGGCGTGTGATCAACGGCACGGTCGGAGCTCACCCGATGCACCTGCACGGCACGTTCTACACGGTCGAGAGCGTCGGGGATGGCGCGCGAGACACGGCCTACGGCACGGCGGAACGCCGGCTTGTCACCACCGAGGAAATGCTCCCCGGCTCGACGATGATGATGCGGTGGGTGCCGGATCGTGTCGGAAAGTGGCTCTTCCACTGCCACATCCTCGCTCACGTGGCGGGTGACATGCGGGAGGTGTATCGCACCACTGGCGCGCACCCCGCCGCCCACGATGGCGACGCGCACGACATGGACAAGGCGATGGCTGGCCTGGTGCTGGGGATCGACGTCCTGCCCGGCGACGAAACGGCCGCTCCCGACCTCGCGCCGCACGGCGCGCGTCCGCTGACACTTCGACTGAAGTCGTGGCCCCACCGGTACGGCGCCGACGCCGGGTACGGCTTCGTGATTGAGGATCCGCGGGCCAGTACGGCGGCCGGTACGGCATCAGCGCCCGTGCCGGCGACGGCTGCGGATCACAGCCCCACACTGGTCCTCCACAAGGACGAGCCCGTCGCGATCACGCTGGTCAACGAGATGGTCGACGCGACATCGATCCACTGGCACGGCATCGAGCTGGAGAGCTACCACGACGGTGTCGCCGGCTGGAGCGGCGACCTGCGCCAGACGACGAAGTTGATCCAGCCGCAGGCATCGCTCGCGGTGCTGTTCACGCCACCCCGCGCGGGGACATTCATCTACCACACGCACGGGCACGACAACCGGTTGCTGAGCTCTGGCCTGTATGCACCGCTGATCGTGCTGCCTTCCGGGGCGACCTTCGATCCGGACACGGACAAGGTCATTCTGATCGGGGGCTCGGGCCCGGCCTCGTCGCGATTCGGGCCGGCGCCGCTCGAGGTGAACCGCAGCTTGAACCCGCCGCGCATGCAGCTGAAGGTCGGAGTGACGTACCGGTTCCGCCTGATCGACATCTCGCCGAACTATGCGGCCATCGTGACGCTCCGTGGCGACAGCGGTCCCGTGCAGTGGCGAGCCGTGGCGAAGGATGGCGCCGACCTGCCACCCTCGCAGACCACGATGCGGCCGGCCCGCCAGCGCATCGCCGTCGGCGAGACCTATGACTTCGAGTTCGAGCCGACCGAGGCCGGCGATTTCAGGATCGAGGTCGTTCGCGGCGGCTTCGCAGCGCCCAATGCGTTCGTCACGTCGCAACTGGTGCGGATCACGCAGTAGAACCGCACGAACCGCCGCGCCGCAGGCTCGCCCTCAGTCGAATCGGAAACGCTTCCAGAAGGGGTGCGGTGAGTCGATGACGGCGTACCAGCCCTGCCGCCCGGCGAGCTGCTCCGGCGCTCCCGTGAGGTTCCATGCGGCATGGCTCAGCATGAGATGCTCACCGCGCGTGTTGTACACGACGAACTCTCTCGTCCCTGGTGCGTCGAGGAGCGGCACGGGTTGCTCGAAGTACAGGTTGTACGCATCTCCATGACGCGCGTACCGGAACTGCTCGATGCCGACCACCGAGACCGAGTAGTCGGGCCACACGCCAGCCAGTGAGGGCGGATACTGTCCGTACGCCGCGCGATACCTCTCGATGTCGTCGATCAACGACGCACTGCTCGCGATCGCCCGGCCCCTGCTGAACTCCGCCAGGGGGTCGGCAAGCAGGACCTGCAGCAGGAACGTCGCGAGCGGCACGACCGTGAGGCGGAGCGGTGTCAGGAGCCCCGCGTCGATCGATTGGGCGGGTGGCACCAGCCTGGGCAGGCCGTACGCGGAGAGGGCCAACATGACACAGGCGAACGTCAGGCCGCTGCTCACCCAGGCGACGACGGTGACCACGGCGGCGACGGTCAGGTAGCCACACGCGGCGCCGATCGCGAGGTACCGGCGATGTCGTACCTCGAGTGCCAGCCAGAGCACGCCGATCGGAACCAACAGCAGCCCCGCCAGCGCCCCGGCTTGAGCCACCAGCGACAGCGTCACCGCCAGGCCGTCGTATTCGCCCGGCAGATACGGATAACACGCACAGAACGTCAGCAGCACCACGCAGGCGACCTGCCGGACCAGTGTCATGTCACCCTCTTCTCGCTTCATGGCGACCGCAGTCGCCGCCACGTGAAGCGCTGACCAGATGGATTGCCGAGTGTAGCTCGGCTTCACCGATGAATAACGTGGAAAGGCCCCTCACAGTCCTCTGCAACGGCTCGAGGGTCGGCGCGATCGATCGGCGACGCGATTGTGCGCGGACAGAGCGGCCGGAGTCTGACCCGGTCTGGACAGCATGGAGTGGCCACGTGCTACGCTGCGGCTCCCTCGTTCACGCAGTGTGCGGATGCCTCGCATTGTCATGTTCCTGTTGGCGCTGTGC
>JACDAO010000027.1 GCA_013695405.1 Acidobacteriota bacterium
GGTTCGAGGCGTCCCGTCGTCCGGTCGGCTGGGGTCGGTCACGGCGGCGTTTGTATCCCACCCCCTACGCAGCGTCAACCGGTCGAGCGTGGTATGCGTCACGGCCCGCGCGGGTGTCCGCTTCCCCTGACACACCGTCTCGGTGAGGCGTGGCAGAGCCCTTGCACTGGGGTCCGGCATGAAGACGCTGATCTCCTGGCTCAAGCAGTCAGCCCCAACGGCGACGTTCGCACTCGTCGTCGGCTCGGGCACGGTCGCCGCCATCCAGCTCGTGTCGGTCGAGGACGAGATCAAGCTCGGACGCGACGCGCAGCAGGCGATTCGCAAGGAGATGCCCGAGGTCCGCGACACGGCGGTGCGTGGGTATGTCTCCTCGCTTGGCGAGCGCTTGTCCGCGCACGCGTCGGGGGCCGACTACCCGTACAGCTTCTCGACCGCGGACTACCGCGAGCTGAATGCCTTTGCCTTGCCGGGGGGACCAGTCTGGATCAACCGCGGCATCCTCAGCGCGGCCAAGAACGAGTCCCAGGTGGCCGGCGTGCTGGCCCACGAGATCGCCCACGTGGCGCGGCGGCACTCCGCGCAGCAGTTGACCAAGGGCACGGTTGCCAACGGGCTGATGGGCCTGCTCGGCGCGTTCATCGGCGACCGGGGCGGCGCCGGCGCGGCCGCAGCGCAGGTTGCGGCCGGCGTGACGGCCAACAGCTTCATGCTCAAGTTCAGTCGCGACGACGAGCGGGAAGCGGACCGCGAAGGCGTGCAGATCCTGCAGCGTGCCGGCTACGACCCGCGCGGCGTCCTCGAGTTCATGCAGATCCTCGCGGCGCAGCAGGGCCGCTCGCCGGGCGCGGTGGCGCAGTTCCTGTCGACGCATCCGGCCCCGGCCAGCCGCGTGCAGGAGTTGCAGCAACTGGTCGGCGCCGCAGGCGGCGGCCGCCGCAACAGCGAGGCGTTCTCGTCGATGAAGCAGCGCCTCGACCGACTGCCGGCGGCGCCGTCGATGGCGCGGACGCGCTAACGGTAGATGTTGAGGAACGTGGTGATGACCACGTTGTTGACCACGTCGATGAAGAAGGCGCCGACCATCGGCACCACCAGGAAGGCGCGCGGGGCGGGGCCGTACCGCTCCGCGAGCGCTTCCATGTTGGCCATCGCGTTGGCGGTGGTGCCGAGCATGAAGCCGATGAAACCGCTCGACATCACCGCGGCGTCGTAGTCGCGGCCCATCAGCCGGAAGACGATCGGCGGCGCGACCAGCGCCACGAACGCCACCTGCACCAGCAACAGCACCGCCAGCGGCAGCGCCAGTCCGGCCAGCTGCCACAGCCGCAGCGTCATCAACGCGATCACCAGGAAGAACGCCAGCGCCACCGTGCCGAGATCGTCGATCACGGCCTGCGAGATGCCCAGCCAGCCAGTCACTTCGTCGACGTTGCGCAGCACGATCGCCACCAGCATCGCGCCGATGTAGCGCGGCAGCACCACGCCCTGCGCGGTGATCCAGTCGCTGACGCCGGCGCCGAGCCACATCGCGAACAACAGCAGCGCGGTCGCCTTCATCAGCGCAAACGCCTCGCGGTCCTCGCCGGCCGGCGCCGACGCCGTCGCGGGCAGCGCCGCTTCGACAACGTGCGTCGCCACTGACGCCGCTGCGACGACCCCCGCGCCGGGAATGTGGCGTTGCCGCCGCAGCCGCCGCTCGATCAACCAGGTACCGACCGGTCCGCCGAGCAGCCCGCCCGAGACGATGCCGGCCATCGCCGCGGCCACGGCGATGGTTTCGGCACCGGGCAGCCCGGCTCGCTCGAACAGCGGCGCGAAGGCCAGCCCAGTGGCGGGCCCGCCGGCCAGCGTCACCGAGCCGGCGAGCACGCCGAACAAGGGCGGCTGCCCGAGCAGCCATGCGACGCCGACGCCGATCGGGTTCTGCGCGATCGTGAACGCCGTCGACAGCAGCAGGAACAGGAACACCAATGGCCCGCCGCGCCGCAGCAGCCCGACACTGGCGCCGAAGCCGACGCTGGTGAAGAAGGCAATCATCAGCGGGTCGCGCCACTGCGTGTCGAAGGTGAACGGCACCTGGCCGCGCGCGTGGCCGATCGTCATGACGATCGACACCAGCAGTCCGCCAATCACCGGCGCTGGAATGTTGAGCCGCGCCAACAACCCCAACCGTCGCCGGATCGCGTAGCCGGCAAACAACACGACACCGGCAAAAGCGAGCGTATTGATCGCGTCGACGTTGAACACGCCGTGCGATGATACACGCCTGCTGGCGCCATCCCTGATGTCATCGACACCTTCGCATTCCCGGTCATACTCGCGCACTGCTCCGCACCCGTTCCGTCAGCGTCGGGTTCCGCGTCGCTGGCGCACGCTGCAGGACACCGGGCGAGCGCGCGGCGAGCCGTGGCTGAGCACGCGAATCCGGCGCGCGATCTGGCTGTGGCACCCGTGGGCTGGGTTGGCGTGCTGGTTCCTGGTGCAGGACCGCTACTACTGGGCGACCGGGATGCTCGCGATCGCCTTCGTCACCTACGTGCTGCGGCCGGCCGGACGTCCGCCGACGCTCGGGCTCGAGCACACCGATCCAGCCGGCAGCGAGGCCTTCCTCGACACGATGTCCGGGATCACTGCGCTGCCGTTCGTGCCGGGCAACCGTCTCGACATCCTCAACAACGGCGATGCGTTCTACCCGGCCATGCTCGACGCGATTCGATCGGCGCGCACCGCCGTGGTGATCGAGCAGTACATCTTCTGGGGCGGGCGGACCGGCAACGAGTTCGCCGAGGCACTGGCCGAGCGCGCGCTCGCCGGCGTGCGCGTCAAGCTGCTGCTCGACGCGGTCGGGTCCCCGAGCCTCGGAGACGAGGCGTACACGACGATGAGCGCGGCCGGTTGCGAGATCGCCTGGTACGCGCCGATCCACTGGTACACGATGGGGCGCTTCAACAACCGCACCCATCGCAAGACGCTGGTCGTCGACGGACGGGTCGGCTTCACCGGTGGCGCCGGCATCGCCGATCACTGGCGCGGCAACGCGACCCCGCCCGACCAGTGGCGCGACATGATGTTCCGGCTGGAAGGGCCGGCGGTCGCACCGCTGCTTTCGGGCTTCGCGCAGAACTGGCTGCGGACGACCGGCGAGATGATCCAGGGCGTCGAGTACTTTCCGGCGCCGTGCGAGGCCGGGACGCTCGGCGTCCAGGTCATCCACAGTTCGCCCGACGCCGGCGCGTCGTCGGCCCGCCTGATGTACTACCTGGCGATTGTCTCGGCCCGCACGCGCATCGACATCGTCAACCCGTACTTCGTGCCCGACGAGACCGCGATCGACACGCTGATCGAAGCGGTGGCGCGCGGCGTCCAGGTCCGGGTCGTGGTCAGCGGCAAGCGTACCGACAACTGGCTGGCGCGGCACAACAGCCGGCGGCTGTACGGCGTGCTGCTGGCCGGTGGCGTACGCATCCACGAATACCATCACTCGATGTTGCACCCGAAGGTGATGCTGGTCGACGGCTGCTGGTGTACCGTGGGGACCAGCAACTTCGACAACCGCTCGTTCGCGCACAACGAAGAGACCAGCCTGTGCCTCTGCGACCGTTCGTTCGTCGCCGCGATGACCGAGATCTTCGAGGAAGATCTGGCGGCATGCCAGGAGGTGCGGCGCGAGCAGTGGGCGCAGCGCGGAATGCTGACCCGCGCGCAGGAGTTCGTCGCGTCGTTCCTCAAGGAGCAGGTGTGAGTGCGCCGGCCCAGTTGTCGCTGCCGTGGCGCGAACGGGCAGAGCGGTCGCTCGACACGGGTGTGCATGTGCCCGCCCCGCCCACCTTGCACTTTGTGCGGAACGGCCGTGCGCGTCGCTACATCCTGCGGGTACTTCCGGACGCGTCGGTCCGCGTGACGATTCCGCGACGGGGATCGCAGCGCGAGGCGGAAGCCTTCCTGCGGACCAGGGCCCGGTGGATCGACGAGCGGCGCCGCGAACTCGAGACCAGCACGCGAGCCACACGATGGCGAGCCGGGCAGTGGGTGTGGTGGCGGGGTGAGCACTGCGTGCTGGAGGTTGTGCCGGTCACGGCCGGCACGATGATGGTGCGCTGCGGCGAGCTGTGCGTCACCAGCGTGCCGCGCGACGACTACCGGCCGCTGCTCGAACCCCTGATGCGCGGCTGCGCCGCCGATCTGCTGCCGGCGCGGGTGCGCGCCCTCGCGAGCGCGCACGGCCTGGTGATTGCCCGGGTCTCGATTCGCAATCAGCGATCGCGCTGGGGCTCGTGCTCGCGCGACGGCAACATCGCCCTCAACTGGCGACTGGTGCAGATGCCGGCAGCGGTCAGCGACTACGTGCTGCTGCACGAGCTGATGCACCTGCGCGAGCCGAACCACTCGCCGCGGTTCTGGGCGCTGGTCGAGGCGGTCTGCCCCGACTATGCCCAGGCCCGGGCCTGGCTGCGCGCCGAAGGCCTGGCGCTCTGCTGATGGCGCGGACGCGACCCCCCGACGACAACGGCATCATCGACAGCACGGCGGCCCTGGCGTCGCTGTATCAGCGCGCGTTCGCCGAGTTCATCCCGACTCGCACTGTGCTGGTCCGTCAACTGCAGCGCAGTGGCCACAAGGACGTGGCCGCGCGGATCGCGTCGGCAACCAAGCCGACGCGGGCGGCGTGGCTGGTCAACCAGGTCTTCTGGCGTCAGCGGGCGTTGTATGACGCCGTGCTCGAGC
>JACDAO010000036.1 GCA_013695405.1 Acidobacteriota bacterium
GTCCCGAGCGCCGTCGAGGGATGCCCCTGGCCATGGTCGGCGACCTGGCCGGCGGCATGCCCATCGTCGTGCGTGCCATGACCGGCAGCGGCGAAGCGCTCGGGGCCATGGAAAGTCATGAAGATCAGCCGGAACATGTAGCACGCGGTCAGCAGGCCGGTGAAGGCACCCACCGCCCACAGCGTCGTGTGCCCCGAGTAGAAGGTCTGGAAGAGGATTTCGTCCTTGCTGAAGAAGCCGGCCAGCCCGGGGACACCGGCGATCGCGGCCGCGCCAATCACGAAGGTCCAGTACGTGATCGGCGTGTACTTGCGCAGGCCGCCCATCCGGCGCATGTCCTGCTCTCCGGCCATCGCGTGGATGACCGAGCCGGCGCCGAGGAACATCAGCGCCTTGAAGAACGCGTGCGTGTAGAGATGGAAGACGCCGGCCGAGAACGCGCCGACACCCATCGCGAGGAACATGTAGCCGAGCTGCGACACGGTCGAGTACGCCAGCACACGCTTGATGTCGTTCTGGACCAGGCCGATGGTGCCAGCCAACAACGCGGTGGCCGCGCCGATCACCGCGACGATCTGCATGGTCGCCGGGGCGTGCGCGAACAACTCGGCGTTGCGGCCGATCATGTAGACGCCAGCGGTGACCATGGTCGCGGCGTGAATCAGCGCCGAGACCGGGGTCGGGCCTTCCATCGCGTCGGGCAGCCAGATATGGAGCGGGATCTGCGCCGACTTGCCGGTGGCGCCGATGAAGAACAGCAGCGTCGTGCCCGAGAGGATGCCCCAGGTCACCTCGACCGGCATTGCGCTGACCTGCTCGGCGATCGCCTTGAAGTCGAGCGTGCCGAAGGTGACGAACGCGCCGAACATCCCGAGGATGAACGCGAAGTCGCCGATCCGGTTGACGATGAAGGCTTTCTTGCCGGCGTCGCTGGCCGACTTCTTGGTGAACCAGAATCCGATCAGCAGGTACGAACAGAGCCCGACCCCCTCCCAACCGACGAACATGATCGGGAAGCTGGCGCCGAGTACCAGCGTCAGCATGAAGGAGGCAAACAGGTTGAGGTAGGCGAAGTAGCGGGCGTACTCGCTGCCGCGCTCCTCGTGCATGTAGCTGGTCGAGTAGATGTGGATCAGCGAGCCGATGCCGGTGACCACCAGGATCATCAGCGTCGACAGCGGGTCGAGCCGGAGCGTGAACGGCACCGTCAGGTCGCCCGAGGTGAACCAGGTGAAGACCGTCTGCTCGATGACGCGCTGGTCGGCCGGCGCGCCGAAGATCTGCGCCGCCGAGGCCACCGCCAGGCCAAAGGCCCCGAGCATGACCGCGCAGGCGACGCCGCCCGACACCGCCTTGCTCAGGCGCCGCCCGAGCGTCGCGTTGACCAGGAACCCGAGAAACGGCAGCAGGATGATGAACAGGAGCATCGGAGTCGGGCGCCCTACCACTTGAGCGAGGTGAAGGCGTCGGGGGTCAGGGTCTCCCGATGCCGGAACAGGGCGATGATGATCGCCAGGCCGACCGCGGCCTCGGCCGCAGCCACGGTCATCACGAAGAAGGTGATGATCTGGCCTTCCACCGAGCCGTTGAACCGCCCGACCGCGACGAACGTCAGGTTGACGGCGTTGAGCATGATCTCGACCGACAGCAGCAGCGTGATCAGGTTGCGGCGCAGGAAGATGCCGGCGGTCCCGATGCTGAACAGCAGGGCCGAGAGCAACAGATAGTGGTTGAGGGTGATCATCGGCGGCGCTCCGGCGTCAGACGGTCTTCTTGGCCAGCACGATCGCGCCGACCATCGCCACCAGGATCAGGATCGAGGTGACCTCGAAGGCGAACGCATGGTCCCGGAACAGCACCAGGCCGATCTCGCGGACTGACTCGACCCGCGCCGCGGCCTGCGGATCCTCGACGAATGGCGTCGGCGCCAGCCGGCTCAGCGCCCAGACCAGCATCCCGGCCATCGACAACGACAGCAGCCCACCGACCACCTTGAGGTTGCGGGGGATCGGCACCTGCCCACCGGGCGCGAGGTCCTCGCGCGGCGCGTTGAGCAGCATCACGACGAACAGGAACAGCACCATGATCGCGCCGGTGTAGACGATGATCTGGGTGACCGCGACGAACGGCGAATCGAGTCCGACGTACAGGCCAGCCAGCGAGATGAACGAGCCGATCAGCAGCATCACGCTGTGCATCGGGTTGCGCTGGCCAACCACCCCGAGCGAACAGATCACCGAGATGGCGGCAAAGAGATAGAAGAGCGCGGCGTCCACGATGGTCAGCCCCAGTAGAGAACGCCGGCCGCCGTTGCCAGCACGTTGAGGATGGCCAGCGGCAGCAGACGCTTCCACCCGAAGTCCATCAGCTGATCGTAGCGGTAGCGCGGCAGCGTCCACCGCATCCAGATGTAGATGAACAGCAGCACCGCCAGCTTGAGCAGGAACCACAGCAGACCGAAGCTGTCCGGCAGGAACGGCATGTAGAAGCCGCCGAGAAACAAGCTGATGGCCACCGCCGAGACGGTCACCATGTTGACGTACTCGGCCAGGAAGAACAGCGCGAAGCTCATCGAGCTGTACTCGGTGTGATAGCCCGCGACCAGTTCCTGCTCGGCCTCCGGGAAGTCGAACGGCGCGCGGTTGGTCTCGGCAATGCCGGCAACGAAGTAGATGAAGAAGCCGACCGGGGTCAGGAAGACGTTCCACTTCGGAATCGGGATGGCCCCGAACACCCACCACACGCCCGCCTGCTGATCGACCAGTTCGCGCAGCGACAGGGTGTTGGCGATCACCAGCACCGAGGCCAGTGCCATCCCGTAGGACAGCTCATAGCTGATCATCTGGGCCGAGCTGCGCAGGCCGCCCAGCAGCGCGTACTTGCTGTTGGATGCCCAGCCGGCGAGCACGATGCCGTAGATGCCCATCGAGGTGATCGCGAAGATCACCAGCAGCGCGACGTTGACGTCGGCCACCTGGAGCGGCACCGGTCGATCGAGCAGCCCGAACAACGTCGTCGGGGGCCCGAATGGAATCACCGCGAACGCGGCGAACGCGGTGGTCGCCGACAGGATCGGCGCCAGGTAGAAGAGCCAGGCGTCGGCCGCCTTGGGCCGCAGCTCCTCCTTGAAAATCAGCTTGACGATGTCGGCCAGCGGCTGCAGCAACCCGAGCGGCCCGACCCGGTTCGGGCCGACCCGGTCCTGGGCCCAGCCGGCAATCTTGCGCTCGAAGTAGACGAGCACCGCGGCCGAGATCTGCAGCGTCAGGAAGACGACACCGATCAGGCTTATCTGGAAGATGAGGACGGGATCAATGGTCGGCACGGGCGTGAGTCAGTGCGGTCAGTGCGCGGCGACCGGCTCGTCGGCACGGAAGTCGCTGTGGACGGGCGACTCGCCCGTGCGGATGTAGGTCTCGTACTCGGCCCGGAAGTGCTGGATTGTGCTCAGCACCGGAGCGATTTCGGCATCCCCGAACGGGCACAAGGTCTTGCCGCCGATGTTGTCGCAGACGCTGAGCAGCAGGTCGATGTCGCGCCCTTCACCATCGCCACGCTCGATCTTGTCGAGGATGTTATACAGCCAATCGACGCCTTCGCGGCACGGCGTGCACTTGCCACAGGATTCGTGCTTGTAGAAATGAATCAGGTTCTTGGCCGCCCAGACCATGCTGGTGGTCTCGTCCATGACGATGATCGCCGCCGAGCCGAGCATCGAGCCGGCCGCGACCAGGCCGTCGAAGCTGCACTGCACGTCGAGCTGGTCGGGCAGCAGCACCGGGGTTGACGAGCCGCCCGGGATGATGGCCTTGATGGCGCGGTCTTCGCGGATCCCGCCGGCATAGTCGTAGATCAACTGACGCAGGGTGACGTCCATCGCCGCTTCGTAGACGCCGGGCTTCTTGACGTGGCCGCTGACGCAGAACAGCTTCGGCCCGGAGTTCTTCTCGGGCCCGATTGCCGCGAACCACTCGGGGCCCTTCTCGATGATCACCGGCACGTTGCAGATCGTCTCGACGTTGTTGACCACGGTCGGACAACCGTAGAGGCCGACCACCGCCGGGAACGGCGGCTTGAGCCGGGGCTGGGCGCGCTTGCCTTCCAGCGACTCGATCAGCGCGGTTTCCTCGCCGGCTTCGTAGGCGCCGGCGCCGCGATGGACCCAGATGTCGCAGTCGACGCCGCTGCCAAGGATGTTGCGGCCGACGTAGCCGGCCGCCCGCGCCTTGACCAGTTCGGCCTCGAGCTGTTCCTGCAGGTGGAAGAACTCGCCGCGGATGTAGATGTAGCAGGCGGTGGCGCCAATCGCCCGGCAGGCAATCACGCAGCCCTCGAACAGCAGGTGCGGATTGCGTTCGAGCAGGACATGGTCCTTGAACGTGCCCGGCTCGCTCTCGTCGGCGTTGATGCACAGGTACTTCGGCTTGGGGATGTCCTTGGGCACGAAGCTCCACTTCAGCCCGGTCGGGAATCCCGCGCCGCCGCGGCCGCGCAGCCCGGAGCGCTTGACCGCGTCGGTGATCGCCTCCGGCGTCATGCCCAGGGCGGTGCGCAGGGGCTGGTAGCCGCCGTGGCGCACGTAGAAGTCGAGGGTGTAGGCCTCGGGCTCGTTGATATGGCGGGTCAGCACCGGTTCGAACATGGTCAGGTGCGCTCCTTCACGAGGTGGCAGGTGGACAGCGAGGCGAGCCCCCCCGTGCGCAGCCCGTCGACCAGGCCGGCGACATCCTCGGGACGCTGGCACTCGTGCCAGTGCTCGTTGTTGACCATCACCACCGGAGCACGGTCACAGGCCCCGAGACACTCGAACTCCATCACGGTGAACATGCCGTCGGCGGTGGTCTGGTTGGGCGCGACCTGCAGGTGCCGGCACAAGGCCGCGGTGACCTGCTCGGCGCCGTTGAGTGCGCACGACAGCGTGCGGCAGACCTGCAGCACGTAGGTGCCGACCGGCCTGGTGAAGAACATGACGTAGTACGTGACGACGTCCTCGACGTCGGCGGCGGTGCAGCCAATCACCTCGGCGACGTGACGCATCGCGTTGCCGGTGATGTAGCCCTGCTGCGCCTGGACCAGGTACAGCGCCGCGAGGATCGCCGACTTGCGGCGCTCCGGCGGATAGTGGGTGCACAGCTCCTCGAGCTGGGCGCGGTGCTCGGCGCTGAAGGCAAACGGCGGCCCCGGTTCAGCGGTGGCGCGCTCGCTCTTGTGCCAGCCCTCGCCATAGGGCATCTGCGGGTGGAAGCTCATCGATCCGAATCTCCCATCACGACGTCGGCCGAGCCGATCACCGCGATCACGTCGGCGATCAGGCCGCCGGTGATCATCTTGGGCAGGGCCTGCAGCGCGAGGAAAGTCGGCGGGCGCGACTTGATGCGGACCGGCCGGTTGGTGCCGTCCGAGACCACGTAGAAGCCGTGCTCGCCGCGCGGTCCCTCGATCGGCACGTAGGCGTCGCCGGCCGGCACGGTGAAGCCCTGCGAGTAGATCAGGAAGTGCTGGATCAGCGCTTCCATCTCCGTGTAGACCTTGTCCTTGGGCGGCGGGACGATCCGCGGATCGTCGACGCCCCAGGCGCCGGTCGGGGTGATCCGGGCCAGCGCCTGGCGGGCAATCTTGGTGCTCTCGCGCAGCTCGGCGACCCGCACGGTGTAGCGCGCGTAGACGTCGCCATCCTGGGCCAGCGGCACCTCGAAGTCGTAGGACGGATAGGTCAGGTACGGGAAGGCGCGCCGGACGTCGTAGTTGATGCCCGAGGCGCGGGCAATCGGCCCGAGCAGGCCGTAGTCGAGGATGTCCTGGCGCGTCAGTACGCCGACGCCGCGGGTCCGTTTGTTCCAGATCGAGTTCTTGGTCAGCATCCCCTCGTACTCGTCGATCTTCGAGGGGAAGCGATCGAGGAACGCCGTGACCGCCTCGTGGAAGCCGACCGGCAGGTCCTCGCGCAGGCCGCCAATCCGCAGGTAACTCGGGAACAGCCGGAACCCGGCCAGCAGCTCGTTGATGTTGAGCAGCAGCTCCCGCTCGCGGAAGCAGTACATCATCATCGTGATCGCGCCCACTTCCATGCCGTGGGTGCCGAGCCAGACCAGGTGGCTCGAGATGCGCTGCAACTCGGCGAGCAGGACGCGGATCTCCTGGACCCGCGGCGGGACCTCGATGCCGAGCAACTTCTCCACCGCCATCACGTAGCCGAGGGCGTTGGACTGCGCGGCCAGGTAGTCCATCCGCTCGACCAGCGGCACCACCTGCTGCCACTTCTTCTGCTCGGCGGTCTTCTCGATGCCGGTGTGCAGGTAGCCGATGGTCGGCGTGGCCTGGACGATCTCCTCGCCATCGAGCTCGATCACGAGCCGCAGCACGCCGTGGGTAGCGGGATGCTGCGGTCCCATGTTGACCGTCATGGTTTCAGTGCGGATGTCAGCCATGCACAGACTCGGGGACGAAAGGCTCGGGGGTCACGGACAGGACTCGGGTTCGTGGTTCGGGGTGACAGGCAGGTGACTCAGGGCAGCTCGCCGACCAGCGCGCGTTCGATCTCGTCGCACAGCACATGCAGCACCGTCAGGTGCACTTCCTGCACCCGCGCGGTGACCCCGTCGGGCACGGCCAGGATGACGTCCGACGACCCGCCCAGCGTGCCGGCGCTGGCACCGGTGAGGGCGATCACCGTCAATCCGCGGGCCCGTGCGGTGCGTGCGGCCTCGACCACGTTCGGCGACTCGCCGCTGGTGGAAATTGCCACCAGCACGTCGCCCCGGCGCCCGAGAGCCTCGACCTGGCGCGCGAAGATCCGGTCGAAGCCGTAGTCGTTGCCGATGGCCGTCAGAGCACTGGTGTCCACGCTCAGTGCCAGCGCCGCGAGCGCCGCGCGCTCGCGGCGAAACCGGCCGGTGAGCTCCGCGGCAAAGTGCTGACTCTCTGCCGCACTGCCGCCGTTACCGCACACCAGCACCTTGCCACCGTCGGCCAGCACCCGCTGCAGCACCTGGCCGGCGGTCAACAGGCCCTCGGTCAACGACGCACCAGCCGTCAGGTGCGCCTCGGCCGCCGCGGCGAAGGCCTGGCGGAACCGATCCTGCGCGGCCGTGTCGCTGGTCACTGCACGCGCGGGTCGGCGCCGGAAATTCGCCGCTGCCGCTCGATGTTGCGCACGAAGTCCTCTTCGGTCACCTGCAGCGGCTGCGCCACGTCGACCGCCTTGTGGATCTGCACCGGGTAGTCCTTGCGGCCCGGGTGCCCTTCCCAGTCGTCGGGCATCAGCAGGCGATGCAGGTCCGGATGGCCCTCGAAGACCACGCCGAACATGTCGTAGACCTCGCGCTCGTACCAGTTGGCGTTGCGATAGACCCGGCAGATGGTCGGCATCCGCACCTGGTCGCCGGCCACCCGCGCCTTGACCCGCAGCCGCGCCGCGGGCGGCGCGCCGTCGCCAAGCGCCGCCGGTCCGAGCGAGACGAAGTGGTAGACGATCTCGAAGCGCGGCTCCCGCGGCCAGAAGTCGGCGGCGGTCAGCTCGGCCAGCACCTGGTACTGCAGTTGGGGATGCTCGCGCAGTTGCCGCGCGACCAGCTCGATCGCCTCGGCCGGCACGACGATCGCCGGCTGATCAACCGAGGGCACGAGCTCGATCGTCAGATCTGGCAGGGCCTGCCGCAACGTCTCGAGGGCGGTCACCGACTCCATGTCCGAATCAGCCCCGGGCCAGCAGCGGCTGCCGTGTGTTCGCAATCTTGCGCTGCAGCTGCACGATCCCGTAGATCAGCGACTCGGGACGGGGGGGACAGCCGGGTACGAACACATCGACGGGCACCACCTGATCGACGCCCTGGACGATCGCGTAATTGTCGAACACGCCGCCGACCGACGCGCAGGCGCCCATCGAGATCACCCACTTGGGCTCGGCCATCTGGTCGTAGACGCGGCGCAGCGCCGGCGCCATCTTCCGCGACAGCCGTCCGGCGACGATCATCAGGTCGGACTGTCGTGGCGAGCCGCGGAACACCTCGGCGCCGAAGCGGGCGATGTCGTAACGCGACGCGCTCATCGCCATCATCTCAATCGCACAGCAGGCCAACCCGAAGGCCACCGGCCAGATCGCCGATCGGCGAGCCCAGCCGACCAGCTTGTCGACAGTGGTGGTGAGCACGGGAATTTCGAAGTCAGACATGGGGGGAGACCTTGCGTGGCAGGAGGAGTGCGGGCCTAGTCGCGCGTGTTCCAGTCGAGCGCGCCCTTGCGCCAGACGTACACATAGCCGGCCGCCAGAATCATGAAAAACACCAGGATCTGCACGAACCCGGCCCAGCGCAGTTCGCGCAGCGCCACCGCCCACGGATAGAGGAACGCCACCTCGATGTCGAACAGCAGAAAAATCATCGCCACCAGGTAGAAGCGCACCGACATGCGCTCGCGCGCGTCGCCGACCGGAGGCATGCCGCACTCGTAGGGCGCCGACTTCTCTGCGGTGGGGTTGCGCGGTCCCAGGAACTGCGACAGGACGATGTTGCCCGCGGCGAACGAGAAGCCGAAGCCGGTGAGCAGGACTATGGGAAGCCAGCCATCCATGAGTATCGGACGCCGCGTGTCGCGACGGAGGTGGCGCTTGTGAAAGTTTTCGCAAGCAGGGACACACATGGCCACCACGTGCACCCGCCCGAACACCGTGAATGCTAGCCGCAAACCGCGCTCAGCTGCAAGGACTGCCGCTGGATCCGACGTCGACCGGCCGCGCCCAGCGGGTGGCGGCGACTTCAGGCACAATCGCGGCGATGCGCCTTGCGTGGTTCTCTCCGCTGCCGCCGGTCCGATCCGGCATCAGCGCGTACAGCGTCGACGTACTCGACGGGCTGCGCCACCGGCACGCGGTCGATCTCTACGTCGAAGACCGGGTCTGGCATGCGGCCGGTGGACACCTGCACGCCGGCCGCGGCGCCGCCATCGTCCCGCTGGCCGGGCCGTGGCAGTTGCCGCTCTACCGGGCGTACGACTTAGCCGTGAGGCACGACCGCGAGCCGTACGACCTGATCGTCTATCAGATCGGCAACGCGCCCTGCCACGGCTTCATGTGGCCATACCTGCTGCGCTGGCCGGGCCTGGTCGTGCTGCACGACGCGGCGGTGCACCACGCCCGGGCGCAGGCGCTGCTGGCCGACCGCCGAGCCGAGGACTATCGCGCCGAGTTCCGCTTCAACCACCCGGGCATCGACCCCCGGGTGGCCGACTACGTCGTGGCCGGGTTGGAAGGGTCGCCCTACTACCTCTGGCCGATGCTGCGCACGGTGGTCAGCCGGGCCCGCGCCGTTGCGGTCCACGGCCCGACCCTGCGCGCCGCGCTGGCCGAGGAGTGGCCGGACACGCCGTTCACCACGATCAGCATGGGAGTGCCCGATCCCTGCGACGTCGGGGGCACCGGGCACCGGGCACGGGACGCCGGGCATCGGGCAACAGGCTGCGGGCATCAGGCAGAGGTGGGCGCGCTCACCATGTCGACGTTCGGGCTGATCACGCCGGAGAAACGCATCCTGCCGATCCTGCGGGCGCTGGCGGCAATCCGGGATGAGCTCCCTGCCCTGCGCCTCCGCCTGGTGGGCGAGATTGACGCGCACTACGCCCTGTGGGCCGATGTCGCTCACACCGGCACCGGCGACCTGATCGAGGTGACCGGCTACGTCAGCGACGAGGAGCTGGCGCACGAGCTGCTGCAGGCCGACGTCTGCCTGTGTCTGCGCTGGCCGACGGCACACGAGACGTCGGCGTCGTGGCTGCGGTGCCTGGCGGCCGGCAAAGCCACCGTCATCTCCGACCTGTCATCGACGGTCGATGTGCCGTCCCTCGACCCGCGCCATTGGCAGCTCAAGCACACGGAGGCGACAGCGGCAACCGTGTTCCAGCCCGGCGACCCCGGCCGCGCGGTGGCGGTGTCGGTCCAGCTCGATGACGAGGAGGCGATGCTGCGGCAGGCGCTGCGCCGGCTGGCCAGCGATGCGTCGCTGCGGGCGGCGCTCGGGCGACGGGCCCGGGAGTGGTGGCAAGGCGCGCACACCTTGCCGCGGATGCAGCGCGACTACGGCGCGGCGGTGGAGTGGGCGGCCGCTCAGAACGACCCGGCATGGACTGACGGGGTGCCCGCGCACCTGCAGCCCGACTCGTCCGCCTGGGCCAGGCAGCTGGTCGCGCCATTCGCTCTCGACGGCGGAGTTGATATTCTGGACGCCGAGCCTCAGTGACCGGCGTACGCCCCCAGCCGATATCGCGAGTCGAGCGCAAACGATCGGGGCCAGCAGCCGCCGGGTCCAGCCGCCCGCCGGACAAGTCCGGCGCTACGGTGCCGAGCGTCCGAGCCCCCAGCCCCAAGGCCCCAGCCATGCCTCCGATCATCATCCAGCTGAACGGCGAACGTCACGAGTTGCCCGCCCCGGTCACGGTGCAGGCACTATTGCTTTCGCTCCAGATTGACGCGCGGCGCGTCGCGGTCGAGCACAACGAACTGGTCGTCAAGAAGCTTGCGTACGCGGACACCGTCGTCGGGGACGGGGACGCCGTCGAAGTGGTCAACTTCGTGGGCGGTGGGTAGAGGCTCCTCGCGCAATCCGCACAGCCGTCAGCTTGACGACGAGCCGTGCGGTCAACAGCGCCTTCGCACCCAGACGGCGCGGGTCCCACACTCGTGGGGCATTCCATCGGGTGTAGTACCGGTAAGCGCTCGCATGGAAGGCACGCAAGGCCGCGGCGGGGGCGTGGCGGCTCGACTGCCCGACGGCGTGTCGCACACTGACGCCCGGCGCATAGCGCACGTGCCCACCGCGCTCGCGCATTCGCCGGCAAAGATCGGCGTCCTCCCAGTAGAGGAAGTAGCGCTCGTCGAATCCGTCCACCTGATCGAAGGCATCGCGCCGCACCAGCAGGCAGGCGCCGCTGATCCAGTCCACCGTCATCGACGAGGCGCCCGCGGGCAGCCGCTCCGGCCAGATGACCTGCCGGCCGACCACCCCACTCGACGGGAGGAGCCGCGTCAGCCATCCGGTGCGGCCGGCCAGCCCCGCCAGCACGTTGGGGTCGCCGCGCGCACTGCCCTGCACGGCGCCGTCCGGATCCTGGATGCGGGGGCCGATCGCCACGCAGCGGGGGTGCCGGTCGGCCTCGGCGATCAGCTGCTCGATCACTCCGGGTGTGAGTTCGCAATCGGGATTCAGGAAGAGGAGCCAGTGCGCCTCACTCGCCCGCGCACCGCTGTTGCACGCCGCACCAAAACCGATGTTTTCGGGATTGCGCCGCACGATCACATCGTCACTCGTCTGGAGGGGCGCGAGGCTGTCGTCACCCGACGCGTTGTCCACGACGATCACGTCCCATGGCTGCGTGCCGCGCGCCTGCCGCACCGCGGCCACCCCAGCCGCCAGCAGCGCCCCGGCGTTGTAGTTGACGATGACGACGGCCAGGCAGGTCAGGTGCGGCTCCGACCGATCAGGAAGCGCTTCTCGCGCCATTTGCCCACCAGGGGCGGCAAACTCATGGCTGCCAGCAGCGTGCCGGACGACACACAGCGCAAGGCCTGGGCGTGTCGCCGTTTCTGCACCGCATGGCGCCATCCCTCCAGCGCCTCGCGCTTCCCCTGGGCGAACGCCGCCAGGCGCCCCCGCCGCCAGAACCAGGCCGCGGCCATCACGTTGTAGAGCAGGTGCAGGGGCGCCATCAGGACGACCAGTGCCCATGGCGTGTTCGCCCACCATGCCCACTCCAGGTTCCGCTGCCCGAGGCGCACGGGCCCGGCGGCCTCGATCCCGAGCGTGGCGCTTCCGGCGTGATGGACCACGGCCTCCGGCACGTACAGACAGCGCCCGCCCGCAAGCCTCACGCGGTTGCCGAGATC
>JACDAO010000092.1 GCA_013695405.1 Acidobacteriota bacterium
GGGTGGCGCACGCCACGCGCGCCACGTGAGATGGGTCTGCCACGCGAGGGCCGTGCACCACGGGACCGGGAGCCTCGTCGGCCCGCGCCGGCCGACCCCGCCCGCGCCGGCACGCTGATCATCCGCGTGCAGCCCGCCGACGCCGAGATCCTGATCGACGGCCAGCGCTGGCGGTTGCCCGAGAGTGACCGGCCATTCGAAGTGCAGATCCCGGCCGGCCGCGTCCGGGTCGAAGTCCGCAAGCCCGGACATGTGCCGTTCGTCACAGACGTGATGGTGCGTCCGGGTGACGTCTCCACCCTGAACGTGAGTCTGCCGGCCGCCGGCAACCCGCTCTGACACTCCAGCCGAGTGACCGGATCGGTCCGGCCACTCGCTCCCGCAGCCGCTCACGGCCGTGACGCATCAGCCGGTGCGCTGGCGAGAGTCACGTTCGACGACGACGTAGTGAACGCGAACGCAGGAATGCTTTCGCGTCACGTGCGCCCGCACCCGGGCCATCATCGTGTGCTGCCGTCGATTGGCCGCAAGCGCGTTGTCCGTCGCCGGCGACCCAACATCCATTGATCGGGATGTGCATCGCCGGGCTGGCCGCGGCCTTGCTACGCTGATCGCATGGCCGCATCCCTTGACCTCGAGCTGAACAGCACCGGCACCCTCGCCGCGTTGGGAGGACTGGCCGTGCTCGGCGCGGCCGCCTGGCTCGGCGCGCGGCACGCGCGCTACGACCTGCGCAACCGCACCGTCGTGATCACTGGCGGCGTGCGAGGGCTCGGTCTGGTGCTGGCGCGCGAGTTCGGCCGCCGCGGCGCCCGTCTGGTAGTGGTGTCGCGAACACCCTCGGACATCCGGCGCGCCGAGGCCGAGTTGCAGGGGCGGGGTCTCGACGCCCGCGGCGAGTGTTGCGACGTGCGCGACCCGCGCGCGGTCGCCAACCTGATCAACGACGTGGTGTCTCGCACGGGCCGCATCGACGTGCTGGTCAACAACGCCGGCGTCATCCAGGCAGCGCCGTTCGAGCATGCCCAACTCGAAGACTTCCAGGAATCGCTCGATACGCATTTCTGGGGTCCACTGCATCTGGTCCGCGAGGCGTTGCCCTTTCTGCGCCGCGCCCCGGGTGGCGCACGCATCCTCAACATCTCGTCGATCGGCGGACGGATCGGCGTCCCGCACCTGTCGGCCTATGCGGCTGGCAAGTTCGCGCTGGTCGGCTTGTCGGAGACCTTGCGCAGTGAACTGAAGAAGGACGGCGTGCTGGTGACCACCGCCACGCCAGGCCTGATGCGCACCGGCTCGCACGGCAAGATCCTGGTGCGCGGCCAGCACGAGAAGGAAGCGCGCTGGTTGGGGGCCGGCGTCACCACGCCGGCGTCATCGATGCGCGCCGAACGCGCGGCGCGACAGCTGGTCGACGCGTGCGTCGCCGGGCGCGCCTGCACCGCCCCCGGGGTGCAGTTCAAGCTGGCGCGGGTCGTCGCCGTGCTGCTGCCTGAACTGTCGGCGGCGGTCTCGGCCGCCGTTGCCTCGTACGTCCTGCCGGGGCCGACCAGGGCGTTCGGCGCCAATCACCGGCGCAGCACCGCGGACGTCGGCTTCGGCTGGCTGACCCCGTTCCTGCCGACTGCTGCCGCCCGCCGCAACAACGAGTTCCCGGCCGGCAGTTGACGCGTTCACGACGACTTACGAGATCGGGCGATCGACGAACAGCCGCGGCACGAACGTCGCGAGGTTGCGCCGCCACACCATCCAGGTGTGTCCGCCGGGCGTGTCGACATCCTCGTGGGTCACGCCCTTTGTCGTCAGCCAGCTGCGGACGTGGCGGTTGGCCTCGATCAACCGGTCCTCGGTGCCGCAGGCGATCCACAGCAACGAGAGCCTGCTGTTGGCGCTGTCGTCAAGGGTGGGGAACAGCTCGGGCAGGTCACCCGGCTGGCCGAGGCCGCCGGAGCTGAAGGCGCCAATCCACGCGAACCGATCGAGGCTGTTCAACCCGACGAACAGGCTCTCGGCCCCGCCCATCGACAAGCCGGCGATCGCCCGTCGCTCGCGGCGGGCATCAGTCCGATAGTCGCGCTCGACGGCTGGAACCACCTCGTTCAACAGCGTCTGCTTGAAGCGCTCGATATTGCGCCGCCAGACCGCGGGCGTCCGTGGTCCACGGCTGACGATCTCGGGCGCCCCGTAGCCGAGCGGCATCACCACCAGCATCGGCCGGGCCTTGCTCTGCGCAATGAGGTTGTCGAGGATCACATGCACCTGACCTACCGAAATCCACCCGCTCGCATCGTCGCTGAAGCCGTGCAGCAGGTAGAGCACCGGATAGGCCGTGGCGGCCCGCGCGTCGTAGCCCGGCGGCGTGTAGACGTAGTAGTCGCGGTCGTCGCCGACCAGTGCCGAACGATAGAAGTGCCGGTGCAACTGTCCGCGCGGCACCGCGGCGGGATCCCAGGGCAGCTGCCCAGCGCCGCTCGACGGCCCGGCGATGTGCACCATGCTGGACGGGTTGAGCAGGTTCGGCTTGATCACCGGGTTGAGCGGGTCGAGCACCCCGACGCCGTCGACGACGATGCTGTAGCCGTAGAAGTCGGGGGCAAGCGCGGGGGTGGTCGCAGTCCAGACCCCCTGCTCGTCGCGGACCATCGGCAGGCGCGGCGTCCCTTCCATCGCCAGCACCACCTCCTTGGCGGAGGGCGCGCGATAGGCAATGGTCACTCGGCCTGCCTGGACGCGCGGCGAGACGATCACCGTCGCCGGTGGCGGCACCGGCGCCTGCGCGGCGCCAGCGGCTGGTGAAGCCGGTGCGGACGGTGCGGCGGGTGACTGTGCGACGGCCGGCAGCGAGCTCAGCGCGATCGTGGCGATGAGGACGGCGGTGGTGGACGCGTGTCGGCGACTGGGCATCAGGGACGCTCCTCCGGCTCTGGTGCCGCCCAGTCTATCTCCGCCAGCACTGGCGCGTGGTCCGACCCATAGCGGTCGTCGAGTAGCGCGCCCTCTCCGCCGCCGCGCCAGGTGTTCAGGTCGCCGCCGATGACCAGCGCGCCATCGCCGCGCAGAACACGGC
>JACDAO010000094.1 GCA_013695405.1 Acidobacteriota bacterium
TGTTCGAGCAACTGCAGCGCGAGGTGCCGGGAAGCCGGGCACTGCGGATGCGTGACGAGCACGCGCAGATCCTGCGGACAGCCGACCTGCCGCGCTTTGCCGCCCTGGACGTGATCGCGTCGATGCAGACCACACATGCCACGTCGGACATGCCGTGGGTCGCCACACGGATCGGCGAGGCGCGGACCCGGAGCGGCGCGTACGTGTGGCGCGCGCTGCTCGCCAGTGGCGCCCGGTTGGCCAACGGATCGGACTTTCCCGTCGAAGCGCCGAACCCGATGCTCGGCTTCTACGCGGCGATCACCAGGCAGGACGTGCACGGACAGCCACCCGGCGGCTGGTCGTCGGACCAGCGCCTGACGCGGACCGAAGCGCTGTACGCGGTCACCGCGGGCGCGGCCTACGCCGCGCACCTCGAGCAGGAGCTCGGGATCCTGCGGCCCGGCGCGCTGGCCGACCTGGTGGTCCTGTCGGACGACATCATGCAGGTGGCGGCGGCGCGGGTGCTCGAGACCAGAGTCGTGTTGACCTTGCGCGGCGGTCAGGTGACGTGGCGCGATGGCCTCTGAGGCGGCGCGCGCCCTGCTCGCCGGGGCCCTGACCCTGGTGCTCGCCCTCGCGACGCTCACGTGGCAAACGGTCCGAATTCCGAGGCATGCGCCCAGCCGGGTGATCGCCGAGCTGCGACTGGCGCAGGCCGGTGCGGTGCTGCTGGCCTTCTCCGCGGCCTTTCTGGCCGGCATGGCCACGGCGGCCGGCGGCCCGGTCGCCGCGCTCGACATGGCCTGTGCGGTGCTGCTCGCCGGCGTCGCCCTGATGACCCTGGTCCGCGACGCGCGTGCCGCGCTTGGCTGGCTCGCGGCCGCATTCGTGGCCCGGGCGGCCCTCGACACGCTGCACCTGCCTGGCTGGCTACCCGGCGTCGCGCCCGCCGCCGTGCTGTCTGGCAGCGTCGTCGTCAACCTGGTCGCCGCGGCCTGCTGCGGCCTGCCGCTGTCGCGGGTGCCCCGTCCCTGACGCAATATCGCGCCGGGCGCGGTCGTTGAGACGTAGGATTGTCAGGTCTGCACCTCGCATCCCCTGCCCCTGGAGGTTTGTGCCCGATGTCGTCTGCCGTTTCCCGTCGTCGATTCCTGCAAGACCTTGCCGTCGCCTCGGCCGCCGTTCCGCTGGCCGGCCGCACGCTGCAGGGACAGGCACGCAAGGTGCGCCACGCCAGTATCGGCGCCTCCGGTCAGGCGTTGTCGGACATTCGCGCGTTTTCGAGCCATCCGGCGTTCGAGCTGGTTGCCGTGGCCGACACCGATCTGGCGCGCACCGAACAGGTCAAGACGCTGTTTCCCAACGTCCGGGTCTACCAGGACTGGCGCGAGCTGCTGCGCAAGGACGGCGACAACCTCGATTCAGTCAACGTCTCGACGCCCGATCACATGCACGCGCCGATCGGCATGGCCGCGATGTCGCTCGGCAAGCACGTGTACCTGCAGAAGCCGCTGGCGCTGACGCCGCGCGAGACCCGACTGCTGGCGATGACCGCACGCGAACAGCGCCTGGTCAGCCAGATGGGCATCCAGATCTCGTCGCACCCGACGCAGTTGGCCACCGAGGCGATGATCCGGTCGGGCGTGATCGGCAAGGTCCGCGAAATCCACACCTTCTGCGACAAGACGTGGGGCGACGACCAGCCGATTCCCTCGGGCAGTGACCCGGTGCCGGCGACGCTGAACTGGGACGACTGGCTCGGCGTCAGCGACAAGCGCCGCTACAAGACCGACGTCTATCATCCGGGCAACTGGCGCAAGCGGGTCGGCTTCGGCACCGGCACCCTCGGCGACATGGGCTGCCACATCTTCAGCACGCCGCTGCGCGGCACCAACCTCTATCTCCCGACGTCGGTGACGTCGTATGGACCTGAGGCCACCAGGGACAACTGGCCGCTCGACTCGAAGATCAAGCTGGTGTTCCCGGGCACCACGCTGACCGCCGGCCCGACCGTGGACTTCTGGTGGTACGACGGCAACGTCCGGCCGCCGCAGGCAGTCGTCGACGCGGTTGGTGGCAAGACGCCTGGCTCCGGCGCGGCCATCCTCGGCACCACCGGTGCGATCCTGCTGCCGCATATCGGCGCGCCCACCCTGCATCCGGCGGCGACCTTCGCCAGCCGGCCGATCCCGACGGTGGAGCCGCGCAACCACTACCACGAGTTCCTCGATGCCGTGCTGAAGGGCCCGGGCACGACCTGTTCGGCGGGCTTTGACTACGCAGCGCTGGTCACCGAGGCGGTGCTGCTCGGCACCGTCGGCCTGCACTACCCCAACGAGACGCTGATCTACGACCCGGCCCGCATGCGCGTGACCAGCCACACGGATCCCAACCGCTGGTTCCAGCGCAAGTACCGCAAGGCGTACCTGATGACCAGGATGTAGGGCGCGCGCCGGCTTGACCGGCCCGGCCACCGACCCGACAATCGACAGGCGCCCCGCCAGACGCGTACCAGAAAGAGTTGCCCGTGCCCCGACCTGCGATGTTGATGGGACTGGTCGTTGCGACCAGTCTCGCGCTGGGCCTGTCGGCCCAGGAACCGACCTTCACCAGGAGTCCACGCGCCGACCTGATCACCCGGGTGCGGGCGGCCGCGCGGCTCGGCACCTCGTATCTGCCGGGGCGGGTACTCGTTCGCTTCCGATCGGGACTGCCGACCGCCGCGCAGTCGTCGGCGGTGACCGCCGCCTTGCCGGGCGCGCACATGCTGGCGTCCGGTCATCGCTACGCCGACGTCCAGATGGTGGAGATGGCCCTGGACGCCGACGCCCCAGCCGCCGCGCGCGCGCTGGCGGCGCGTCCAGAGGTCGAGTACGCGGAGGTCGACAGCTTCCACTACATGTCGTACACGCCGACCGATCCGGGCTACGTGCGCCAGTGGCACATGCGCCTGATGAACCTGGAGCGGGCCTGGGACATCAACCAGGGCGCCGCCGACGTCACCGTGGCGGTGCTCGACTCGGGCCTGGCGATGGCCAACGACGTGCTGCGCTTCCCGCGCTTCTTCAACGGCGTGCTGCAGATCATCGACGTCCCGTTCGCACGCAGCACGGACATCGTCTCGACTGGCCGACTGGCCGCGCCCTACGATTTCTATTACGACGACGATTTGCCGTACGACATGGACGGGCACGGCACCCACGTGACCGGCACGCTCGGCCAACTGGCCAACGACGAGAGCGGCGTCGGCGTGGCCTTCAACGCGCGAATCATGCCGCTCAAGATCTGTCTCGGGCCCTGGGAACTGCTGTTCGTTCTGGCCGAAGACGGCGTGTCGACGCTGCCGCCGAACCTGACCTCCGGGCTGTGCCTCGCCTCGGAGGAGGCACGCGCGGTGCGCTACGCCGCCGACAATGGCGCGAAGGTCATCAACATGAGCTTCGGTGGCAAGACGCCGAGCGCAACGGTGCGCAGCGCGCTCGCCTATGCGGTGTCACGCGGCGCCTTCATCTCGATCGCCGCCGGCAACGAGGCCGAAGACGGCAACCCGATCGGCTACCCCGCGCTCTACGCCCGCGACCTCGCCGGCGTGATGGCGGTCGGCGCGGTCGGCCCGGATCTCGCCCGTGCGCCGTACTCGAGCACCGGCGACTACGTCGAGATCACCGCGCCGGGTGGCAACTTTCGCCAGGGCCGGGATTCGGCGCTGGTCTGGCAACAGACCTATCGGGAGGACACGATCTCGCTGAACCAGCGCGCGCCGCGCTTCGACGTGCTCGCCGACGACGGGTACCAGGGCACCTCTATGGCGGCGTCGCACGTCAGCGGGCTGGCGGCCCTGCTCTACTCGCAGGGCATCCGCAACCCTGCCGCGATCGAGGCCGCGATCCGGCAGTTCGCGCTGGACCGCGGTCCGGCTGGTCGCGACAACGAGTACGGCTTCGGCGTCATCGACGCGCGGGCCACCTTGCGCGGTCTCGGCATCGCTCGATGAAGACTGCCCGTGGCGGCGCGACGGTCGGTCCCCGCGTCACGTACTCGTCCTGACGACGGCCGGCGCGCCAACGGGTTGTTCGCGCAACGCGTCCTCGCGGCAGTCGCCGCGATTCCGGCTGGCCGGGTGGCCACCTACGG
>JACDAO010000112.1 GCA_013695405.1 Acidobacteriota bacterium
GTTTTACCGGCACGTGCGCAGCCGCCTGCGCGTGCTGATGCAGGGACGCCAGCCCGCTGGCGGCCGCTGGAGTCTTGACCAGGACAACCGCGAGCCGTGGCCCGGCCACCCGGAGCCACCGTCGCCGCCGTCGTTCACGCACGACGCGGTGACCGAAGAGGTGGCAACGCTGGTGCGCGAGCGATTCGCCGCGCATCCCGGACGCGTTGAACTCGGGACCCTGTCGGCCACCGCAGGACAAGCCGACCAGATGTGGACGTGGGCATGTGCGTCCTGTCTGCCCTCGTTCGGCCGCTACGAGGACGCGATGTCGTCGCGTAGCGCCGGCTTGTTTCACACGCGGATCTCGCCGCTCCTCAACGTCCACCGGCTGTTGCCGGCGAATCTGGTCCGTCAGGTCGAGGGCCTGGACGCACCGCTCGCCAGTCGTGAAGGCTTCATCCGCCAGATTCTCGGGTGGCGTGAGTACGTGCGTCACGTGCATGAGGCCACCGCAGGCTTCACCCGCCTGGGTTCCGAGACGGTCCCGCGCGGTGCGGCGCCCGGCGACGGCGGGTACCAACGCTGGAGCGGCCGTGCCTGGCCGATTGCCGACGACGCAGCGGCGCACGGCGGTTCGCGGATCAACATGCTCGACGCCGATCTGCCTCTGCCGGTCGCCTGGTGGGGGCAGCCATCCGGACTGCACTGCCTCGATCGCGTCGTCGCCGATGTCTGGCGCGACGCCTGGAGTCATCACATCACACGACTGATGGTGCTCTCCAACATCGCCTCGCTGATCGACGCCAACCCGCGCGAACTCACCGACTGGTTCTGGGTTGCGTACGTAGATGCCTACGATTGGGTGGTCGAGCCGAACGTGCTCGGGATGAGCACGTACGCCACCGGTCCGTCGATGACGACCAAGCCGTACGTGGCTGGCGCGGCGTACATCAACCGGATGAGCGACTACTGCCGCGGCTGTGCCTTCGACCCCAGACGCACCTGCCCGCTGACCCGCCTGTACTGGGCCTACCTCGCCAGACACGAGGACGCGCTCGACGGCAACCAGCGGATGACCTTCGCGCTGGGCGCGCTGGCCCGCCGGTCAGCGGCCGATCGAACTGAAGACGCACGAGTCTTCGAGGATGTCCGGGACCGACTCAGTCGAGGGGAGCGCCTCGACCGGCCGCCGATCGGCCCGAGCGCCTAGCCTCTCCCCCAGCCCCAGTCCGCTCTCTTTTTCTCAGTGCACGTGCGCGCCGGCGCACGGCGTCATCGCCACCGATGTGCAGACCGTGCTGCGGGCCTACCGCCCATCGGCTGGCGCAGTGCCCCGATCTTGCCCATGCGCATGGGCTTGCCGGAACGCCGCACCAATGACTACCGGCGCCACGGGACGACCTCGCTGTGCGCGGCGCTCGATGTCAGGACGGGCCAGGTAATCGGCGAGGGTCACCGTCGTCACCGCAGCGAGGACCTCCTGCAGTTTCTGCGGACGATCGAGGCCCACGTGCCCGCGTCGCGGGACAGCCATCTCATTCTCGACAACTACGGCACGCACAAGACCTCGCGCGTGCGGCGCTGGCTGGTCCAGCATCCCCGCTTTGCTGTGCACTTCACGCCCACCAGCGCCTCGTGGCTCAACCTCGTGGAGCGGTGGTTCGCCCTGCTGTCCGAGCGGCAGATCGAGCGAGACAGACAGTAGCGCTGGGACCGGAAGTCTGCTGGCTGGACGTCTTCGGTCGCCCAAAGCGAGCGCATTCGTATCCGTTCTCGGAGTCGTGCGTTTCCAGCGCGCGCACTAGCGTCGGCATGTCGATTGCAGTGCGGAGAGCGCACCGAACAACTTTACCACCCCACAACTGACAGGGATGGTCCCGACTCGGGGAAGGGTGTGTCTCGGTAGGCAGAACCTGGGCAGAGCTCGGGAACTGACAGGAGCAATACATGAAGCCGCGGCACGCTCGCCTTAGTTTTTCACTCATCCTGCTCGCGCTGTTCGGCGCGCTCACGGTCACACCGACTGGCCAATCATCAAGGGCGGTCACTCCGGAAGTGCCTTTGCGCGGCGGCGCCGCCGATCCTTACAGGCAGCCAGTTGGCAAACCCCTGAGGTCGACCACGCTGGCG
>JACDAO010000115.1 GCA_013695405.1 Acidobacteriota bacterium
GGCCCGCCCCGCTTCACGCTGACATTCTTCGGCGGTGAGCCCCTGCTCAACCTGCCCGTCGTGTACGCGATGGCCGAGCGGATGTGGGCCGCCTGCCGCCTGCGCGGCGTGGCGATGAACATCAGCGTCATCACCAACGGCCTGCTGCTGACCGAGGCGGTCGTCGATCGCCTGCTGCCGTATGGCCTGACGGGGGTGAAGATCACGCTCGATGGCGACCGCGCGACGCACGACAGGCTGCGCCCGCTCCGCGGTGGCCAGGGCACCTTCGACCGCATCCTCGCGAACCTCCGCGCCATCGCCCCGAAGGTGCGCCTGAGTATCGGCGGCAACTTCGACGTCGAGAGCGCCGCGTCCTTTCCGGATCTGCTGGCCTTCCTCCGCCGGCAGTCGTTCGCGGACCGGATCGTCAAGCTGGCATTCAAGCCAATCATCCGCGGGCCGAATACCGGAAGGCCCGTCGTCACGGCCAGACCCGCCAGCGTTGGCGGCCGTCAGCTGATCCCGCTCACGCCGGTGAGCGCCAGTGACGCGCCGCTCGGTGGCACCTGCATGACGGCGGCGGGCAACGGCGGGGGGTCCTCGCCGTGCGACAGCTGTCAGGTGGTGGACGAGCGGATGTCATGGCTGCGGGCCGAAACCCGGGCCCACGGCTTCGACACGACCGACGGTGTGCACCTGGGTCCGTGCGAACTGCACCGACGCCACGCCTACACAGTCGGTCCGGAGGGCTCGCTCTATCCCTGTCCGGGTTTCACCGGCGAGCCGTCGTTGCAGGTCGGGCACGTCGCGCCAGCGCAGGACCTGGCGCATGCCGGCACGCGCGATCGTTTCGAGGCACATGCGCCGTGGCGCGCCTGTGGCGACTGCGCACTGGTACCGGTGTGTGGCGGTGGCTGCTCGGTGGCGTCGCACAACGAACAGGGTGATCTGAGTCGGCCCAGTTGCCACCGGCCCAGCATGCTCGATGCGGTCAGGGAACTGGCCGCGGCCTCTGCTACCTGACCCTCGCGGCGTGCGGCGTCGCGTTCCACGTTTCCCCATTCACCAGGAGTTCCGCATGACCATCCGCATCGTCAAGCAGGGTGCCGCCAAGGATCGTCCGTTCTGCCCGTTCGTGATCGACTATCCCGTCGATCAGCCGCAAGCGCCGCGTTCGTGATACAAGCAGCCTCGGCGGATGAAGCCGGCTCCGGGCCGGCTATCCGCTGAAGGCCGCGTGACAGCGCTCGCTGTGCCCTCCTCAGACGGCCCGCGCGGCGCACGACGCCGGTTCGTGCGCCTGACTGCGGTGTGTGCAAGCGGCCTGACCGCGCTGCTGGTCGCCGCGTGCGCGGATCGTCACACCGACGCCACCGCCGCCACCACCACACCGCGCCGACTGGTGATCGGCATTCCGAGCCGCGACGCGCCGCTCCGACCGCTGGTCCAGAGCCTCACTGAACTCCGCCTGATCAGGACCGACACCACCGGGCGGGCCCTGCCCGGTCTGATTTCGCTGTGGCGGGTCTCTCCCGACCGTCTCACGTGGTGGCTGACGGTGCGCGCCGGCGTGCGCGTGCACACCGGCACGGAGGCGACCGCTCGAGATGTGGCCACCCGCCTGCGCAGCGCTCTCGAGGCGGCCACGCGACTCCCCGGGCTGTGGAGCGTGACGGCTGTCGACGCCCCGGACCCTGCGACCGTCCGTGTGCAGTTACGGGAGCCCACCAGCCTGCTGCTCGAGGCGCTCTCGCTGGTCGCCGTGCCGGCCGGCCCGTTCGCCCCCGAGACCGCCGAACCCGAGGTGACGCTGCGCGCCGTGCCGCAGCCCGATCAGGTGCGCCCCGCGATCGACAGCATCGAACTGCGCCGCTATGACACACCCCGCGCCGCGGTGGCGGCGCAGCTGCGCGGCGAGATCGACGTCCTGTACGAGGTGCCCTCCGAAGCGCGCCGGCTGCTGCGGGACGAAGGCATCCCGATTTTCCCGCATATCAAGCCATACGTCTTCACGCTGGCGCTCAATCATCGTCACCCCGCGTTGCGCCAGCGGGCGGTGCGCCAGGCGCTCAATGTCGCCGTCGACCGGGCCGCGCTGATCGCGCAGGAAGCCGATGGCGAGGCGGCACCGGCGGTGGACTTCCTCTGGCGGCACCATTGGTCTGCGCTGCACGCGACCGAGCACGCGACGTTCGCCTTCGACCGGGCGCGGGCCCGGGCCCTGCTCGACCAGGCGGGGTATCCCGAGCGGCTCGGGCCCGATGGCGCACGGCATCCGCGCTTCGCCATCAAGTGCCTGGTGCTCGACGACTCGTTCGTGAAGCGCCTCGCGGTGCGCCTGCAGCGTGCGTACGCCGAGGTGGGGGTCGCGCTCCAGTTGGAAACACTGCGGCTCGATGATGCCGACAGCCCATTCGAGGAAGGACGCTTCGAGGCCGCCCTGACCCCGCTCGGCACTGGCTATGGCCTGAGCACCGCCTACCAGCTGTTCGGCCGGCATCGGCAACCGCGCATGATCGACTTCGGCTACACCGCCGCGGCGCCAGCCGCCGAACGCGTGCGTGACGCGGCCAGCCCCGAGGCGTTCGCCAGCGCCACCCGCGACCTGCACCGGATGCTCCTTGACGACCCACCGGCCGTGGTGTTGTTCTGGCAGGAAACCAGTCGGGCGGTCGGGCGGCAGTGGCGGATTCCCCAGCCGGTCGACGGTGACGTGCTCGGGTCGCTGGCACGCTGGGGCGCGATCACCCCCCGATGATTCCCATCACGAGACGAATGGCGCTGCTGGTGACCACGGCGGCCGTGGTGCCACTGCTGGTGTTCGGTCTGGTGGCGGCGCGGACGGTCACCAACTCGACCCGTGAGTCGGTGATCGCGGCCCATGCGGCCCTTGCCGCCGGAAGCGCCGAGTCGATCGCGCTCTACCTCGAGTCGAGTGTGCGCCTGTTGCGCGCCGCCGCCGCCGATCTGCAGGGCATCGGCCTGACCCGGGACCAGCAACAGCGCATTCTCTCCAATCACGTGCAGCTGCCGTTCGCGCTGCCTGCCGACATGGTCATGCCGGAGTTCCGCGAGCTGACCGTGTTCGACGCTGCCGGCACGCCGGTCGTGTCGAGCCAGCTCGGGACGCCAGCGCCGAGGCGGTCGGCGCTGCCGATGCCTCCGGCGCCCGCGCTCACCATCCTGCCGGTGGAGGTGGACGCCGACAGCCTGCCGCGCACCACCATGACGCTGCGCCTGCAGGAGGAGCGCGCCACCTTCCTGGTCGCCGATCTCCGGCTCGAGTCGCTGTGGCAGCTGGTTGGCAACATTCGCGTCGGCGGCACCGGCCAGGCGCTGCTGGTCGACGAGACCGGCCGGCTGATTGCCGACGGCCGGGAGCGAGGCGGGACTCGCGTCGCCAGGGGAGAGCGGCTCGGCGCCCACCCGTTGGCTGACGGCACCGGCGCCACGGCCGCGCAGTACGTGCGCGCCGATGGCGTCGAGGTGCTGGCGGTGTCGAGCGCACCGATTCGGCCGCTGCAGTGGCGCCTGATTGTCGAACAGCCGGCCCCCGACGCCTTTGCCGCGGCACGCCGGCTCGAGATCCAGCTGCTGGTCTTCGTCTCACTTGCCCTGCTGGCCAACATCGCGATCGGCGTGGCCGCCGGACGCTCGCTGTTGCGGCCGATTTCCGACTTGCTGACCGGCATCCGCGCGATCGGCGAGGGCCGCCTCGATCAGCGCGTGCACATCACCCGAGACGATGAGTTCAAGCTGCTCGGGGAGGCGTTCAATGCCACGGCGGACAAGCTCGGCGAGTTGCAGCAGGCGGCGATTCGCCAGGAGCGACAGGCGATGTTCGGGCGCATCGCGGCGGGTCTGGTCCACGACCTGTCGCATCCAATCCAGAACATCAACAACAACTGCAAGCTGGTGCTGCAGATGCACGACGATCCGGAATACCGGGCGTCGTTCGCCAGACTGGTGCGGCGCGAGTTCGGCACCATCCAGCGCACCTTCGAGGACCTGCGCAACCTGGCGCGGCCGATCCCGCTCGAGCGCTTCCCGGTCGACGCCGGCAAGCTGGTGCTCGACGTGGTCGAGCGAATGCAGGTGCAGGGGTCGGTGGCGGGCGTGGCGGTGGAAGCCGGTACGGTGCCGGGCGAGACGCTGTCGATCGAAGGCGATCTGTTCGCGCTCGGCCGGGTGCTGCGCAACCTGGTTCTCAACGCGCTGC
>JACDAO010000117.1 GCA_013695405.1 Acidobacteriota bacterium
GTGCAGGTCGAGGCGCTGGCGCTGCCGCGCGACGTGCTCGAGAAGTTCTACTTCCGCAATGCAGCCCGGCTCATCGGCGTGAAGTAGCCGAGCCCGGCGGCGGCCCCGCGCCGCCACACAGGAAGCGGTTATCCTGCGACGTGACCCAGTCCCCGACCGCATCGTCTGCCGCCGCCACGCCGTGGTTCGTCGTCGGCGGCGCCAAGCTGGTGGTGATGAGCCTGGTCACCTTTGGCATGTACCAGGTCTACTGGTTCTACCAGCAGTGGACGCGGCATCGGGCGACCACCGGCGCGACTATTCAGCCGCTGGCGCGCGCCATCTTCGGGCCGGTCTTCTGCTACGCCCTGTTCTCGCGGCTGGCCACCGCCGGGATTGGCGTCGGGCTGCTCGGCGCCGTTGCGCCCGACGTGCTGGCGGTCGGCTACGCGCTGTCCAACCTCGCCTCGATGCTGCCCGACCCGTGGTGGCTGCTGACGCATGCGTCGGTGGTGCCGTTGCTGGTCGCCCAGCGCGCGGCCACCGCGGTCGCGCTGCGTGCCGTGCCCGCGGCGTCGTTGAACGACACCCTGACGCCACTCAACTGGCTGGCGGTGCTGGTCGGCGGTACGTTGTTCCTGTCCACCGCGGCCGGTGTGCTGCTGCCCGGCGCCCTCAACCCGCAGTCGCACCTGTACCTCGCGCGGGAAGCCGAGCGCGCCACCCAGGGCCTGCCCAGGATGCTCGACGCTGGCACCGAGTTGATGCGCGTCGAGGCGCGGCAGCGGACCCTGGTCTATACCCGCCGGCTCGTGACCCGGGCCAATCGTGACATCGATCGCGCCGCGCTGCAGACCACGTTGCGAAAGGCGGTCACCGCCGACGCCTGCGCCGATGGCACCATGCGCGGCTATCTGGATGATGACGTGACGCTGCTGTTCGCGTACCGGGATCGCAACTTCGAGGACGTGCTGTCGATCGACGTGCGTCCGGGCGACTGCGGCCGGTGACCGGTTGACCTGTCGTAGCGGTCGGACTTGTCCGACCGACGCGCGTCCGACCGACGCCGGACAAGTCCGGCGTCTACACCTGCGGCCGCGCCGGACAAGTCCGGCGCCTACGCGGGCCCCTACGCGGGCCGCCTACGCGTGACGACGCGGCGCCTACGGGGCGACGTAGTACGTGAACTTGCGTTCGTAGTCGAGGGTCATGCCGTACGGGAAGGTGTGATACGGCCAGAACACGACGCCTGCTGGCTGCGCGTCGGCCGGGATCGCGCCGCGAATCGCGGCCTCGAAGCCGGCGCCGGCCTCGTGCCCGCGCCCGAGTTGCACGTGGAGCGTGCACGCCGTGCCCGCCGCCTCGATCCGGACGGCGCCGGTGAGCGTCTGCGCCACCGCGTGGTTCGCGTACAGCGCGTCCTTGTAGACGCTGACGTGCGAGCCGTTGGGCAGCGCCTCGCGCTCGCGTCCGACCAGCGCCAGCAGGTGCTCGGGCAATTCGCCGGGGAGCTCGACGCGATGCCGCGCCAGCAGCTCGCTGACACGGTCGCGGTCGAGCAGCCGGACCACGTCGCCGGTCTGGTACCGCAGCAGCGGAATCGGCAGGGTCGGATCGAGCATCGAGATCGTCAGCCGCCCGTAGCCGTCGGCGTCGGGCTGGTCGACCTCGACGAAGGTGCGCAACGGATTGAAGGCGAACAGCATCGGCATGCCGGAGGTGGCACGACCCGGGCCGAGCAGATCGGCCGCGACCGCCGCGTCGGCGCAGCTGGCGCGCCGCAGCGCGATCGTCGCCGGCGTCTCGTAACACAGGTGCAGCCCGAGCTCGCCGACGCCGAACGACGACATCAGGTAGCCATGCGCCGGCTGCCCGAGATCGAATCCGAACGCTGCCGCCAGGTAGCCGCGGAAGTGCTCGCCGAAGACTTCCTCGCCGATCACCACGTGCAGACGGTGTCGGCCCCAGTCGAGGCCGCGCTCGCGGGCGTGGTCGGTGAGCCGCTTGACGAACAAGGGATCGGCGACCAGCACGATCTGCTCGTAACCAGATCCGAACGCGTCGATGAGCGCGACGGCCATGTCCTCGCGCACGCTGGTGGTCGCCATCGTCATGCACTGCGACGAGAAGCCGACGCCCATCGGCAGGCAGTTGATCGCCAGCGTCGGGATCGACCGGACGCCGCAGGTCGCGTCGAGGGCCTCGTCGATCGCGTCGGCGCCGGCTCGGTCCTGCGCGCGCGTGCTCAGGCCGAACGAGAAGCGTCCGCCGTGCCCGGAGCTGGTGAGCACGGTGCCAAGGTCGGTCAGCGGCGTGGTGGCGCAGAGCTGGGCGATCGGAAAGCGGTCGAAGGTGTTGTGCTTGGTCAGCGCCGGACAGCGCGCACTGAACGTCGCGGTATCACTGACGTCTCCGGGATGCACGCCCTGTTCGGACAGCAGCGTGCGGTACCACGGCAGGTCGCTGGCGGCGCGACGGAACGCGGCGAGCAGCTGCGCGTCAGGATGCGGGAGTCGCAGGTCTTCCATCGAGGATGCGGAGGGGTCCAGTTGGCGAATGAACGAGGGCCGGACAGAACTCGGGCTCGAGGCCTTCGATGAACTGGGCGAGTATGGGCCTCGTGCCTCCGACAATCACCCGGTCCAACTCGCTGACGTCGATCAAGTACGGCGCGACCGGGCCGAAGTAGTCCGTGAACGGTCCGATTCGACGGAGGGGCACGCCGACTCGCCCGAGCAGGCGACGCAGCGGGCGCTCGATAGCGGCCAGCACGTGCGTGTACCCCTGGCGCTTCGACGTCTGGTACAGCGC
>JACDAO010000126.1 GCA_013695405.1 Acidobacteriota bacterium
TGGTGGCGACCTCGGCCGAGCACGGCTTTGCCATCACCGCGGCGCCGATCATCGAGGCGATCACGCCGCGCACCAAGGCGATCGTCATCAACTCGCCGGCCAATCCGACTGGCGCGCTCGTCTCCGAGGCGGAGATGGCCGCGATCGCCGCGGCGATCGCCGGCCGCGACATCTGGGTCATTCTCGACCTCTGCTACGAGAAGCTGATCTACGACCCGGTGCCGCACAACCTGCCGCGCGTGCTGGTCGAGACCATGCGCGACCACACCATCCTGACCGGCTCGGCCTCCAAGGCCTACGCGATGACCGGGTGGCGCTGCGGCTGGGTGCTGGCGCCCAAGGAAGTGGTTGCCTCCTGCAACGCGATCCAGAGTCACTCCACCAGTAACGTCTGCTCGATCACCCAGAAGGCCGTCGTCGCGGCCCTCAACGGATCGCAGCAGTGCGTCACCGCCATGCTCGACGAGTACCGCGATCGGCGTGACCTGATCTGGTCGCTGATGACCAGCGACCCGCGGGTGCGCTGCGTCAAGCCGGCCGGCGCGTTCTACTTGTTCGTGGACATCTCGGCGCTGCTGTCTGTGGACGGGCTGCGCACCAGCAACGACTTCTGCCAGGCGTTACTCGAGGACAAGCACGTGGTGGTGACGGCCGGCGAGGCCTTCGACGCGCCGGGCTTCTTCCGGCTCTCGTATGCGGCGTCGGTCGACCGGCTGGAGGAGGCGGCGCGCCGGTTCCACGCGTTCATCGATGCGGTCGACGCCGGGCAGTATGCCGGCAAGGCCGCCAGCGTCTAGGCCGATGACCCGTCCGGCCGTCACGACTGCTGCGCCCGCGCTCGACGCGTCGTTCCTCGACGCACTGCGGGCCGCGGTCGGGGCGGCGCACGTGAGCATTGACGACGAGCAGCGCCGGCAGTACGGCATGGACGCCCTCAAGAAGGGGCGCCCGGCCGACGTCGTGGTGCATCCGGGCTCTCCCGAGGAGGTGTCCGCGGTCCTCGCTGCCTGCAGCGCGCACCGCGTGCCGGTGGTGCCGCGCGGCGGCGGCACCGGCTATACCGGCGGCGCGGTCCCGACCGCCGGCGGCGTGGTGCTGGCGCTCGATCGCCTCGACCGCATCCTCGAGATCGACGAACTGAACCTTCTGGCGGTGGTCGAGTGCCACGTCATCACCGGCGATCTGCAGCGCGCCGTCGAGGCGGTCGGCTTGTTCTACCCGCCGGACCCGGCCAGCCTGGCCACCTCGACGATCGGCGGCAACGTCGCCGAGTGTGCTGGTGGCCCGCGCGCCTTCAAGTACGGCGTGACCAAGCGCTACATCCTCGGGCTGGAGGCCGTGCTCGCGTCCGGCGAGATCATCCACACCGGCGGCAAGAGCGTGAAGAACGTGGTCGGCTACGACCTGACCCAGTTGCTGACCGGGTCGGAAGGGACGTTGGCCGTGATCACCAAGGTGATCGTCCGGCTGATCCCGCTGCCGCCCACACAGGTCACGCTGCGGGCGAGCTTCGTCGACATTGGCGCGGCCGTCGCGGCGGTCACCAACCTGATTCGCGCCCGGGTCATTCCGTCGGCCCTGGAGCTGATCGACGCCGACTCGCTCGAAGCCGTGGCGCGGCAGCTCGAGACGCGGGCGCTGGCGCCACCGGGCACCGGGGCGATCCTGCTGCTCGAAGTCGACGGGCTCGAACAGGCCGCCCGCGAGGAGGCCCGGCGGGTCGACCAGTCCTGTCGCGAGGCGGGCGCCACCGAGGTGCTGGTGGCGCACGATCAGGCGACACGCGATGAGCTGTGGCGTGTCCGGCGCGCCCTGTCGACGTCGCTGAAGGTGCTGGCGCCACTCAAGATCAACCACGACGTGGTGGTGCCCAGGGGCCGGGTCCCGGAACTGTTCGCGCTGATTGCCCGCATCAGGCGCGACTACCGCCTGCTGATCCCCTGCTTCGGCCACGTCGGCGACGGCAACATTCACGTCAACATGCTGCTGGACCCCGCCGACGAGGACATGATCGCGCGGTCCCATGCGGCCGAGCAGGTGCTGTTCGAGGGCGTGGTCGCGCTCGAGGGATCGATCAGCGGCGAGCATGGCATCGGCTTCTCGAAGCTGCCCTTCCTGCACCTCGAGCTGACGCCGATCGAGATCGATCTGCTGCGCCGCATCAAGGCCGCCTTCGATCCCCTGAACATCCTCAACCCGGGCAAGGTGTTTCCACCGCAGACTGATGGCGGTGCGCCGTAGCTGCTGGACTTGTCCAGCGGCGACCGTCGGACGAGTCCGACGGCTACTGGTTGGTGACCAGCAGAACGGTCTCGAGGTCGCGTGACGGGTCGGGCCAGAGCAGCGTGCGCAGCCGGACACCGGCCGGGTTGAAGTACTGCACCTCGGCCAGCGTGCGGGTCTGCAAGCCGTGATCGCGGGTCAGCCGGTCGAGGTCGTCACGGGTGATCACGCACAGCACCCGGGTCGACTGCTGCAGGAACGCCACCACCGCGGCAGGCTCCACGAGATCGGTCTGCTTGACGCCGGTGTAGAACACCAGGTTGCGGACGAACACGCGATGGGTCGCCGAGGGTTCGCCGTGGTAGACCGCGGTATAGGTGCGAGCCATCACCTGCACCGGTTCGAGATCGGCGGCGGTGGCCACCGAGTACTGCAGTGACAGCAACGTCGCGATCGAGGCGGCCGCCAGCGTCACCGGCAGCGCCCAGCGGCGCCGGCTCCAGCTCGCCACCAGCACCGACACGGCCGCGATCGTGATCACGCCGCTGCCGACCAGGGCCAGCGACGGCGTCAGGGCGAACAGCAGTGGGCGGGCGCGGTGCAGCAACACGCCGAGGGTGAACAGAATCAGCGCCGACAGCGTGCCACACCAGGCCAGCGCGGTCTGGCGCGGCATCCGCACCGGCGCATCGGGCAGACGCGCCAGCACCGAGCGGGCAAGCAGCAACGCCATGGGCGGCAGCATCGGCAGGATGTACCGCGGCTGCTTGCCGATCGACAGCGAGTAGAAGACTAACGGCACCGCCGCCCACAAGATCGCGCGCCACTCGGCACGCGTCACCAGCCGGGTACCGGAGAAGACGCGACGCCAGGTCGGCAGCCACAGCAGGATGAACGGCGACCACGGCAGCAGGCCGCCGAGCACGATCGGCACGTAGAACCAGAACGGGCGGGGGTCGTTGTAGCGGTCGGTTGCGAATCGTTCGAGATTCTCGCCGACGAAGAAGCGGTGGATGTACGCGGGCCCGTGGTGCTGCAGCATCGCCAGGAACCACGGCGCGGCGACCAGCGTGACCAGCCCGGCGACCAGCAGGACGTCGGTGACGCGCGGTTGCCAGCCGACGACGTCGCCGGCGCGTCCCGAGGGCCGCTCCTTCCACCACACCGGGGCGACCGCGAGCATCGGCAGCACCAGCGCCACCGGGCCCTTGGCCAGCAGGCCGAGGCCCATCATCACCGCCGCACACGCCAGCCACGTGCGACGCCGCGCGGGGGAGACAGCGGGTGCGGCCAGCGGCACCCCGACGCCCTCGATCAGTCCCCAGGTCGCGGCGGCGATGAAGAACGCCAGCGGCAGGTCGGGCAGCGACAAGCGCCCGATCGAGAAATAGCCAAAGCTGGTGGCGACGATGGTCGCCGCGAAGAAGCCGGTCGCGGCATCGAACCAGCGCCGGCCGACCAGGTAGGTGAGCAGCGACAGGCCGAGGCCGGCCAGCGCCGACGGCACGCGCGCCGCCGCCTCGCCGACACCCGCCGCCTTGTAGGCGACTGCCACGAACCAGTAGAACAGGATTGGTTTCTGGAAGCGCAGCTCGTAGTTGTAGTGGGGCGTGAGCCAGTCGCCCGAGTGCACCATCTCGCGCGCGGCCTCGGCGTAGAACGCCTCGTCGGAATCACCGATGGCGCCGCGACCGAGGCCTGCAAAGAAGGTCAGGAAGCAGACCAGGCCGAGAATGAGCACATGCCGCGACACGCTGGAGGCGAATTCTACACCATCGCTTTTTGCGCTATACTGCGCGTTCACCTCGTGGTTCCGGGTGTCTGCCCCCGCGTCGTCCCGTGATCTCCCGGGCATCCCCAACCGCTTCAACACTCCAACCAGTCCACAGCATGGCACCAGCACAGAAGCGCTCCGGCGGCCGCCGCGGCCCACGTCCCTCAGGGCCTCGTCGTCCCGCCAACGACATCCCCGACGTCGCCAACGATCCACCGCTCGATCTGCCTGCGGAGGGCAGTGAAGCGGCGCTGCGGATCGGCCAGCTGAAGGAGATGAACATCCAGGCGCTGATGCAGGTGGCCCAGGGCCTCGGCGTCCTCGGCGCGACGGGTCTGCGCAAGCAGGAGCTGATCTTCCAGATCCTCAAGGCCCAGACCGAGCAGAGCGGGTTCATCTTCTCGGAGGGCGTGCTCGAGGTACTGCCGGACGGCTTCGGCTTCCTGCGCGCGCCCGACTACAACTACCTGGCCGGGCCCGACGACATCTACGTCTCGCCGTCGCAGATTCGCAAGTTCGACCTGCAGACCGGCGACACCATCAGCGGCCAGATCCGGCCGCCCAAGGACGGCGAGCGCTACTTCGCGCTGATCAAGGTCGAGGCGGTCAACTTCGAAGCGCCCGAGTTCGCGCGCAACAAGATTTTCTTCGAGAACCTGACCCCGCTCTACCCGCAGGCGCGGTTCACGCTCGAGACCACCCGCGACAACCTGTCGGGGCGCGTGCTCGACCTGATGACGCCGATCGGCAAGGGCCAGCGCGGCCTGATCGTCGCGCCGCCCCGCACCGGCAAGACGATGCTGCTGCAGAGCATCGCGCAGTCGGTGGTGCAGAACCATCCCGAGGTCTACCTGATCGTCCTGCTGATCGACGAGCGGCCCGAGGAAGTCACCGACATGCAGCGCTCGGTGCGCGGCGAGGTGATCAGCTCGACCTTCGACGAACCGGCCCAGCGCCACGTCCAGGTCGCCGAGATGGTGATCGAGAAGGCCAAGCGGCTGGTCGAGCACAAGAAGGACGTGCTGATCCTGCTCGACTCGATCACCCGTCTGGCGCGGGCCTACAACAGCGTGGTGCCGCCGTCGGGCAAGGTGCTGTCGGGCGGCGTCGACAGCAACGCCCTGCAGAAGCCCAAGCGCTTCTTCGGCGCGGCCCGCAACATCGAGGAGGGCGGCTCGCTGACGATCATCGCGACCGCGCTGGTCGACACCGGCTCGCGCATGGACGAAGTGATCTTCGAGGAGTTCAAGGGCACCGGCAACATGGAGATCCACCTCGAACGCAAGCTGGTCGACAAGCGCGTGTTCCCGGCGATCGACATCCAGAAGAGCGGCACCCGCAAGGAAGAACTGCTGATCCCCAAGGACGACCTCAATCGCATCTGGGTACTCCGCAAGGTGATCAATCCGCTGTCGTCGACCGAGTCGATGGAACTGCTGCTCGACAAGCTCGGGAAGGCGAACGGGAACGCGGAGTTCCTCAACGCCATGCACCGCGCCTAGCCCGCGCATCGCCCCGGCTTAGCCCGGACCCCGGACCATCGGGACGAAACGAACCGGCATCAGCGTCCGCTCGCGGTACCCGGTCGGCGTACGCTCGATCACCATCAATTCCTGCCAGTCGGTGCCCACCGGCACCACCAGCCGGCCGCCGACACGCAACTGCTGACGCAACGCCTCCGGCACCTCCGGAGGCGCCGCCGTCACGACGATGGCGTCGAACGGCGCATGCTCGGGCCAGCCGGCGTATCCGTCGCCCTGCCGAGCGTGCACGTTCGTGTAGCCGATCGCTTGCAGGTTCGCGGCGGCGCGCTCGGCCAGCGCCGGAATCAGTTCGATCGAGTACACCGTGCGCGCCAGCTCGGCCAGCACCGCGGTCTGGTAGCCGGACCCGGTGCCGATCTCGAGCACCACGTGGTCTGCCGAGATCGCCGCGGCTTCGCTCATGGCCGCGACGATGTACGGCTGCGAGATGGTCTGCGCGTGACCAATCGAGAGCGGGCTGTCGCCGTACGCCACCGGCCGCGCCTCGTCGGACACGAAGCGGTGCCGCGGCACCCGGCGCATGACCTCCAGCACGCGCGGGTCGGTCACCCCACGCGCCGCGATCTGGGTGCGTACCATCTCCTCGCGTTGCATGGTGAATGACTCCCGGCCGGTCAAGCAGCCAGCCGCAACCAGGCCGGCCGCGATGGTGAGGATCGTCCTCAGTGGACCACCGCCTCGCGCTTCTCGAACGCCAGCGCGTCGTCGACCACGTCGAGCGACACCTCGTCGCCCTCACGGAAGCGCCCTTCGAGGACCGCCATCGCCAGCGGGTCCAGGACCCGCCGCTGCAGCGTCCGCTTCAACGGCCTGGCGCCGTACAGCGGGTCGTAGCCCTCGTCAACCAGGTGGAGCCGCGCCGCCTCGCTCAGGTGCAGCGTGATCTTGCGTGCCTGCAGCCGCGCCAGGAGCGTCGCCATCTGCAGGTCGATGATGTGCGCCATGTGCTCGCGGCCGAGCGGGTGGAAGACGATGATCTCGTCGATCCGGTTGATGAACTCCGGCCGGAAGTGCTCGCGCATCGCCTCGAGCACCTCGCGCCGGGTGCCCTCGTCGACGCCGCCGCCGCGCACCGCACGATCGGCGAGATGCTGGCTGCCGAGGTTCGAGGTCATCACCACGACGGTGTTCTTGAAGTCCACCGTGCGGCCGCGCGCGTCGGTCAACCGCCCGTCGTCGAGCAGTTGCAGGAGGACGTTGAGCACCTCGGGATGGGCCTTCTCGATCTCGTCGAACAGCACCACCGCATAGGGACGGCGGCGGACCGCCTCGGTCAACTGGCCGGCCTCGTCGTAGCCGACATAGCCCGGAGGCGCGCCGATCAACCGAGACACGGTGTGCTTCTCCTGGTACTCGGACATGTCGATGCGCACCATCGCCTGCTCGTCGTCGAACAGGAACTCGGCGAGCGCCCGCGCCAACTCGGTCTTGCCGACCCCGGTCGGGCCGAGGAAGATGAAGCTGCCGAGCGGCCGATTGGGATCCTGCAGGCCGGCACGCGCACGCCGGATGGCGTTGGCGACCGCACGGATCGCCTCGTCCTGCCCGACCACCCGCTGGTGGAGCCGGTCCTCCATGCGCACCAGCTTCTGGACCTCGCCCTCGAGCAGTCGGCTCAGCGGGATGTGGGTCCACTTGCTGACCACGTCGGCGATGTCCTCCTCGTCGACCTCCTCCTTGAGCATCTTCTGGGTCTTCTGCAGGTCGGCCAGGCGGCCTTCTTCCGCAGCCAGTTGCCGCTCGAGCTCAGGCAACCGGCCGTACTGCAGTTCGGACGCGCGGCCGTAGTCGCCGTCGCGCTGCGCCTGGTCGATGCCGATGCGCAGGGCTTCGGTCTGCTCCTTGACGCGACGGGCGGCCTGGATCGCCTCCTTCTCCTGATCCCAGTGCGACTGCAGCTGATGTCGGGTCTCCTTGAGGTCCGCCAGCTCGCGCTCCAGCCGGGTGAGGCGATCCTGCGACGCCGGGTCGGTTTCCTTGCGAAGCGCCTCACGCTCGATCTCGAGCTGCATGATCCGGCGCGCCACCTCGTCGAGTTCGACCGGCATCGAGTCGATCTCCATGCGCAAGCGCGACGCCGCCTCGTCGACCAGGTCGATGGCCTTGTCGGGCAGGAACCGGTCGGAAATGTAGCGGTCGCTCAGCACCGCGGCGGCGACCAGCGCCGCGTCCTTGAGGCGTACGCCGTGGTGGATCTCGTAGCGTTCGCGTAGGCCACGCAGGATGCTGATGGTGTCCTCGACGGACGGCTCGCCGACCAGGACCGGCTGGAAGCGGCGCTCGAGCGCGGCGTCCTTTTCGATGTGCTTGCGGTACTCGTCCAGGGTGGTGGCGCCGATGGTGTGCAGCTCACCCCGGGCCAGCATCGGCTTGAGCATGTTCGAGGCGTCGAGCGAACCTTCCGAGGCGCCGGCGCCGACCACCGTGTGCAGTTCGTCGATGAACAGGACGACCTCGCCCTGGGCGCTCGCGACTTCCTGCAAGACGGCCTTGAGCCGCTCTTCGAACTCACCGCGATACTTCGCGCCGGCCACCAGCGAGCCCATGTCGAGCGTGACAATCCGCTTGTGCTTCAGCCCCTCGGGCACATCGCCGCGGACGATCCGCTGCGCCAGGCCTTCGACGATCGCGGTCTTGCCGACGCCGGGCTCGCCAATCAGCACCGGGTTGTTCTTGGTGCGTCGCGACAGCACCTGGATGACGCGCCGGATTTCCTCGTCGCGGCCGATCACCGGATCGAGCTTGCCGTCGCGGGCCAGCACGGTCAGCTCGCGACCGTACTTCTCGAGCGCCTGGTATTTGCCTTCGGGGCTCTGATCGGTGACACGTTGCGAGCCGCGCACCGCGACCAGGGCCTGCAGCACGGCCTCGCGGGTGGCGCCGGCCGCCTGCAGGGCGGTGACCCCAGGGGTGCGGCCGCTCTCGCCGGCAATGGCCAACAGGAAGTGCTCGGTGCTGAGGTACTCGTCCTTGAGCTGCGCGGCGTCCTTCTCGGCGGCCTCGAAGAGTGCCCGCAGACGTGGGCCGATGCCGGCGTCGCTGCCGCCGTGGACCTTCGGCCGCTTGGCCAGGTCGGCGTCGACCAGGCGCGCGAGGTCGACCGGGTCGACCTGCATCTTGCGCAGTACGGTCGGCACGATCCCGCCTTGCTGGCCGATCAGCGTGGCGAGCAGGTGCTCGGGGTCGATTTGGGGGTGGTGCAGGCGGGTGGCGAGTTGTTGCGCCGCCACCACGGCTTCCTGTGCCTTCTCGGTCAGTCGGTTGAGATTCATCTGGTCCTCCGGTCGATGTCGCGTCGTCCCGTCAGGTCCCGCCGTCAGGCGGGTTGCGTTCGTGGGGCGCCACGCAGCGCCGCCAGCGCTTCGTAGTGCGCGCGTTCCTCCGCCGACAGCTCGGTGGGCACCTGCAGTTCCAGGCTCACCAGCAGGTCGCCGCGTGTGCCGGCGCTGCCGAGCACCGGCATGCCGTGGCCGCGCAGGCGGAGGACGGCGCCGTGGGCCGTGCCCGGCGGCACCCGCATCCGGATAGCCCGGCCGGTCAGCGGCTGGACCTCGACCTCGCCGCCGATAACGGCCACCGCGACCGGCACCGGCACCCGCACCGCCAGGTCGGTGGT
>JACDAO010000128.1 GCA_013695405.1 Acidobacteriota bacterium
GGCCGGCGTACGGAGAGATGATCGGGGGCTACTTCGACGGCCATCCCTGGCACGAACAGGTGGGCGTGCGGGTCGACGACCGGGCCCACCCGAGCACCACGCACCTGGAGCCGCGGTTCACGATCACCGACGAGATCTACCAGCACCGCAACTGGTCGCGTGGCCAGTCACACGTGCTGCTGACGCTGGACACCGATCAGGTCGACATGACCAAGAAGGGCATCAAGCGCACCGACAAGGATTTCGGGCTCTCGTGGACCCGCACCTACGGATCCGGGCGGGTGTTCTACACCGCGCTCGGGCACCGCAAGGAAGTCTGGGACGACCCGCGCTACCAGACCCACCTGATCGAAGGCATCCGCTGGTCGATGGCCGCCCGACCCAACCCGTAGCCCGACCCAACCCGTAGCCGTCGGACTTGTCCGACGGATCTGGCGAAAGTCATGAACGTAGCCGTCGGACTTGTCCGACGGATCTCAGGGGAGTTCATTTCATGAAGCAGTGCACAGTGCTCGCGATGGTGTCGGTGCTCTCGCTGGCAGCCGGTGCGGCAGCGCAGACGCCGACCGAGAAGACCGCGACCGAAGCCAAGCAAGCTGGCAGCGCCGTCAAGACGGCGGGCAAGGAAGTCGGCGACGCCGCCGTCGCCGTGGGCAAGACCGTCGCCGCGGCTGCCAAGGGTGTCGCGAAGGGCACGCGCGACGCCGGTCGTTCGATGAAGGCGGCCGTCGTCAACGAGCTCTCTGCCGACGAGGCCAAGGAGGGCTGGACGCTGCTGTTCAACGGTCGCTCGCTCGAGGGCTGGCGCGGCTACAAGACCGAGCAGCCGCCGCCGGGATGGGCCGTGCAGGACGGCGTACTGGTCCACACCGGCCAGGGCGGCGATCTGATGACGATGCAGCCGTACGGCGACTTCGTCCTCGATCTCGACTTCAAGATCGCGGAGGGCGGCAACAGCGGCATCATGTACCGGGTGACCACCGACGGCGAGCAGCCGTACTGGAGCGGTCCCGAGTACCAGATCCTCGACAACGAGCGGCATCGCGACGCCAAGAACGGGCCCGACCGCCTGACCGGCTCCAACTACGATTTGATTGCCCCCAGCAAGGACGCCAGCAAGCCGGCCGGCGAGTGGAACAACGCGCGGATCGCCGTGACTGGCAATCACGTCGAGCACTGGCTCAACGGCGAGAAGGTGGTCGAGTACGACTTCGGCAGCCCGGAGTGGACCACGCTGGTCGCCGAGAGCAAGTTCAAGGCCTGGCCGAGCTATGGCAAGGCGTCACGCGGCCATATCGTCCTGCAGGACCACGGCGACCGCGTCGAGTTCCGCAACATCAAGATCAAGGCCACCAACTGATGTCGACCTCCGTCCGCCTGAAGCTGTCCGTGATGATGTTCCTTCAGTACTTCGTCTGGGGGACCTGGTACGTCACGATGGGGCCGTACCTCAACGAGACGCTGAAGTTCAGCGGCCAGCAGATCGGCTTGGCCTACGGCGCCACCGCGCTGGCGGCGATGGTCTCGCCGTTCTTCGTCGGCATGTTCGCGGACCGATTCTTTGCCACCGAGAAAATCCTGGCGGTGCTCCATCTGGCCGGCGCGGTGCTGTTGTTCTACACCTCGACGCTGAGCGAGTTCAACAGCTTCTACCCGGTCCTGCTGGTCTACACGTTGTGCTACATGCCGACCCTGGCGCTGGCCAACTCGCTGTCGTTTCACCAGATGACCGATCCGGGCAAGGAATTTCCAGGTGTCCGCGTGCTCGGCACGATCGGCTGGATTGCCGCCGGCTTCGTGATTGGCGTGCTTGGCTTCGGCACCAGCGCCGGCATGTTCCGCGCCGCCGCGGTCGCCTCGGCGGTGGTCGGCCTGTTCTGCTTCGCACTGCCGCACACCCCACCGTCGCAGATTGGCCGCAAGGTGGTGATGCGCGACATCCTCGGCCTCGACGCGCTGGCGCTGATGAAGGAACGGTCGTTCGCGATATTCGTGCTCGGATCCTTCCTGATCTGCATTCCGCTGCAGTTCTACTACGGGCTCGCCGGCACCTTCCTCAGCGAAATTGGCGTGCAGAACGTGGCCGGCAAGATGTCCCTGGGGCAGGTCTCCGAGATCGTCTTCATGCTGGTGATGCCGGTGTTCTTCGTGCGGCTCGGCGTCAAGTGGATGTTGATCGTCGGGATGATGGCCTGGACGCTGCGCTACCTGCTGTTCTCGTGGGGCGATGCGGGCGCCGGCATGTGGATGCTCTACGCCGGCATCCTGCTGCACGGCATCTGCTACGACTTCTTCTTCGTCACCGGGCAGATTTACGTCGACAAGCGGGCCCCAAGCCATCTCCGCGGTGCCGCCCAGGGCTTCATCGCCTTTGTCACGCTCGGCTTCGGGATGTTCATCGGCTCGCTGGTGTTCGGCCCGGTGCTCGAGGCCTACCGCGTGCCCGGCGCGATTCCGCACGACTGGAGCGCGATCTGGATCGTGCCCGCGGTGGCCTCCGGCGTCGTGCTGGTGCTGTTCGCGGCGCTGTTCACGGACCGGCCGGCCGCCGCAGCGGAAGCCCGCAGTGCCGACCCGGCAGTGCCGCAACGCGCTTGAGAATTGCAGAATTTCACCGACAGCCTCGGCGCTCGGAGTGCTGACCCTGCAAGTGAAATTCTGAACTTCTGAAGTTGCTGACCCCCCGCTGGCCTTTCAGCGCGCGCGTAAAGAGACCCGAGGCCAGCGACGACGCGACCACCCTGGTGGCGTCCGGCCGTCAGTACCCCCACAGCGCAATCAGATTGTCTCGTCGTCAGCGCGGGCACGTCTGGCCCGCGTCGTGCAGGTGACCACGCAAACGTCGGCGCAGCTGCGGCAGGTGCCGCGCAGTCCAGGGCCTGATGGCGGTCTGGTCATCATCGACGACACACCTGTAAGGAGAGGGACATGGATGTAATGGCCTCACGCTGGGCGCGGGGACTGGTGGTGCTGCTGATGGCCGGCGCGACCGCCTGCGCTGGCGACGCGGGCCCGGACGCTGCCGCCGCGGCCGCAGCCAAATCGCCGATCGGCGAGGCGGTGGCACCGCGCGAGGTCGAAGAGGCATCGGCTCGCGTGTTCGATCAGGAAGAGACGCATGCCGACCACCCGCCGCACGGTGGCGCGGTGGTCGCGCTCGGCAGCCACCTGGCCCACGCGGAAGTCGCGATCGTGCCCGACAGCGGCGAGGTGTCGATCTACGTCCTCGACGGCGAAGGCGTCGGCCCGAGCCCGATCGCCCAGCCGACGATCCTGGCCGAGGTGCAGACCAGCGGCCGCACCGTCACGCTCGAGTTCACCGCGGTGGCAGACGAGGGCAGCGGCGAACGCCCCGGCAACGCGTCGCACTTCACCGCGCGCAGCGACGACCTGCTGCGCACCAGCGAGGCGACAGTCATCCTCAAGTGGGTCGGCGTCAAGGGCCAGGTCTTCTCGGACGTCGTCGTCGACTGGCCAGCGGGCACCGAATAAAGAAGGCTTTACTCTATGTCGCGCCGCTTGATTGCGCGCGGTGCGGGGCTGTAGCAGAATCGCCTCGCGTGACCCGCTGTCGGCGGGTGTCCGTCCGTGCCCATCTACCTCGACTACCACGCCACTACGCCTGTCGACCCCCGGGTCTTCGCCGCCATGACGCCGTACTTCATGGAGGTGTTCGGCAATCCGGCGAGCACCAGCCACGCCGTCGGCCTGAAGGCGCGTGCGGCGGTCGAGCAGGCACGCGCACGGATCGCCGCCTGCCTGCATGCCACCTCGCCGCGCGAGATCGTCTTCACCTCGGGCGCGACCGAGTCCAACAACCTGGCGATCAAGGGCGTGGCGCGAACCTGCGGCCCGCGGGGCCGCCATGTGATCACGGCCGTCACCGAACACAAGGCGGTGCTCAACGCCTGCAAAGCGCTGCAGGACGATGGCTACGACGTCACCCTGCTGCCCGTGCAGCCGGACGGGCGCGTCAGTGTGGCCGACGTCGTGGCGGCGCTGCGCAGCGACACCGTGCTGGTCTCGGTGATGCACGCCAACAACGAGATCGGCGTCGTGCAGGAGATCGCGGCGCTCGGTGCGCTGTGTCGGGCCCGCGGCGTGCTGCTGCACACCGACGCAACGCAGTCGTTCGGCAAGGTGTCGGTCGACGTCCAGGCACTGCAGGTCGATCTGGTGTCGATGAGCGCGCACAAGATGTACGGGCCGAAGGGCGTCGGCGCCCTGTACGTGCGCTCACCGTGCCGGCTGGCGCCGCAGCTCGATGGTGGCGGACACGAGGGCGGCCTGCGCAGCGGCACGCTCAACGTGCCGGGCATCGTCGGCCTCGCCACCGCCGTGGAGTTGTCGTGTGCCGACCTCGATCAGGATCGTCGTAAGCAACGACGGCTGCGAGACCGCGTCTGGGTCGCCCTGCGCGAGGCATGTCCCGACGTGCTACTGAACGGCCCAGACCCGCTGACCAATCCCGAGGCGCGTTTGCCGAACAATCTCAACGTCAGCCTGCCGGCCGCGGCCGGGGCGGCGTTGCTGGCCGCGTTCGGGGACGAGGTCGCGGTGTCGACCAGTTCGGCCTGTACCAGCGCCAGCGGCGAAGCCTCGCACGTGCTGACGGCCCTGGGGCGCGCGGCGGGGCTGGTCAACCTGCGTATCAGCGTTGGCCGCCCGACCACCGACGACGAGATCGATCAGGTGGTGGCCCGCATCGCCCGCTCGGCAGTCCGCGCGTAAGATAGGGGCCATGGCCCTGACTCGTCGCGCCTTCGTCGGCGCCGCCGGCACCGCCGTGGCCGCAGCCGCCCTGCCCATCGTTCCCGAGACCGCGCACGCCCAGCGCACGCGCGCCGCCACATCCAGCGAGCCACAACCCCTGGTCAAGGGTCCGGGTCGCGTCAAGATTGGCGTCTCGTCGTACTCGTATTGGCACTTCAAGCCGGAGCCGTACCCGATCGAGCGGGTCATCGACCACGCCGCCTCGGTCGGCGTGGAAGGCGTCGACGTGCTGCACGTCCAGATGACCGGCGAGAGCAACGGGTACCTGCAGTCGCTCAAGAAGCGCGCTTTCGTCAACGGCATCGACCTGATTGCCCTGTCGATCCACCAGGGGTTCGTGTTCCCGGACGCTGCCGAACGGCAGAAGAACATCGATCACACCATCAAGTGCATGGAGCTGGCCTACGCGATGGGCATCCCCTGCCTGCGGCTGAACACCGGCCGGTGGAACACCACCAAGTCGTTCGATGACCTGATGAAGAACAAGGGCATCGAGCCGGTGTTGCCGGGCTACACCGAGGACCAGGGCTTCGCGTGGTGCATCGAGGCGATCGAGAAGCTGCTGCCAACCGCCGAGAAGCTCGGTGTACTCCTGGCGCTCGAGAACCACTGGGGACTGGCGCGGACCGCGGCCGGCCTGCTGCGGATCGTCAATGCCGTGGAGTCGCCGTGGCTCGGCATTCTCGCAGACACTGGCAATTTCCTCGAGAACCAGTACGAGGAGTTCGAGAAGCTGGCGCCCAAGGTGGTCTTCGTGCAGGCCAAGACCTACGAAGGCGGCGGCGAGTGGTACTCGCTGGACATCGACTACAGCCGCATCGCAAAGATTCTCGCGGCGCAGCAGTACCGTGGCTATGTGTCGCTGGAGTTCGAAGGCAAGGCACCGGCCGAGCAGGCCGTGCCCAAAGCCGTGGCGCAGCTGCGGACCGCGTTCAAGGTGTAGGCTGCAGGTAAGGAACTTCAGGCCTCAGACGGCCTGCGTCTAACGTTTGAGAAGGTAGCCGCCGGACTTGGAAGGTAGCCGCCGGACTTGTCCGGCGGTCTGCAGATCGGACGGGTCCTGGCCGCGAACAGCCCCACCCGGCCGCGAGCCACCCGCGCAGCGGCCAACGAGTTTCGCGTCCGGGCCGGGCGCCCGTGCGCGGCCACCCGTCCGCCCACACCGCGGCGTGTCGGGCGTCGGGCCTCAGACGGCCTGTAGCCCGTAGTCCGTAGCCCGTTAGTGCCTGGCGAACACCGTGGTCTTGCCGTCGGCGGTGAAGGCGACGGTGTCGAACTTCTGCGGCGTGCCGCCTTCCATGCCCGGCGAGCCGATCGGCATGCCGGCGACGGCGATGCCCTTGATCGCCGGCTTCTCGGACAGCAGGCGCTTGACGTCGGCCGCTGGGACGTGGCCTTCGACCACGTACGAGCCGACCAGCGCGGTGTGACACGACGTCAGTGACGCCGGCACGCCGTGCTGCGCGCGCAGCGGCGACAGATCGTCGCGGTGCTGAGTCAACACCTTGAGGCCGTTGCCCTGCAGGTGCTCGACCCACTTCTGGCAACAGCCGCAGGTCGGCGTCTTGTAGACGACAATGGTCGGCGCGGTAATCTGCGCCGGGGTCTGCGCAGTGAGCGCGGCGCCCGTCAGGGCGACGGTCGCCACCAGTGCTGCGCCGACCCGCCCAAGCATGCGTGAAGTCACGATTCGCTCCTCACCTGCAGGATAGCATCGTCGCCGAGCGCCGAACGCCGACGGCCGGCGGCCGATTCCGTTCCTCAGCGCGGCAGCGGCGTGGCCATGTCGGCGGCGACCCACGTCACCACGGCAATCGCTGTCGAGGCCTTGGCCATCTCCCTGGGATCGATCCGTTCGACGGTGTCGGCCGGGGTATGGTGGATTTGAAAGTAGCGGGTGGTCTCGCCCTGCAGGGCCATTGTCGGCACCTGTCCGGCCTGCGCGATCGGGCCGATGTCGGCGCCGCCGCCGCCCGGTACCAGAGGTGGCAGCCCGAGCGGGCCCAGCAGGTCGACCACCTCGCTCATCTTCTGGCGAGCCCGCTCGTTGCCGGTGAAGCCGAGGCGCATCGGGTCGAACACGCCGGTGTCGGCTTCGAGCGCCAGGACGTGCCGGGACGCATCGGCCGCGTGGGCGTCGCGATAGGCGAGTGCGCCGCGGAGGCCGTTCTCCTCGTTGGTGAACAGCACCACGCGAATCGTACGCCGTGGTTGCAGCCCCAGCGACCGGATCAGTCGCGCGGCCTCCCAGGTGACCACGCACCCGGCGCCGTCGTCGGAGGCGCCGCCGGCCGGATCCCAGGAGTCGAAGTGCCCGCCGATCAACACGACCTCCTCGGGCCGCTCACGGCCGCGGATCTCGCCGACTACATTGGCGGACGGCACGTCGCCCTCCGTGCGGGCCTGCATCGTGAGGCGCAGGGTCACCGAAACGGCGCGGCCGACCAACCGCGCCAGGCGCTGCGCGTCCTCGACCGGAATCGCTGCCGCAGGAATCTTGTCGGTGCCCTCGGCGTAGTGCATCGCGCCGGTGTGCGGCGTCCGCAAGCCAATCGGCCCTACCGAGCGAACCAGCACGGCGACGGCGCCGTGCCGGGCGGCGACACTCGCGCCGGTCGCGCGGTAGACCACTGTTGCGCCGTAGCCGTTGTACGGTACGTCGAACAGGACGATCCGGCCGTGCGCCTCGCTGGCGCGTGCCGCGAGGTCGTAGAAGCTCCTGACGACCAGCAGCGGCGCGGTGATGCCAGCGGGCGGCGTCGCGACGCTGCCGCCGAGGCCGAGCAGCACCAGGGGCGAGGCGACCGGTTCGACGATGTCGAGCGACTCGAGGCCGCGGACCCAGCGCGGCGCCATCGTCTTCTCGAGTCGGACCGCGTCCAGTCCGTCGCGCCGCATCGTTTCGGCCGCCCACTCGATTGCCAGCTCGAGGTTGCGGGAGCCGGTCAGGCGTCCGCCGAAGGTGTCACACAACTCGGCGAGCCGGTCCCAGGCGTGGCTGTCCTTCATGCCGTCGGCGAGCAGCCGGCCAACGTCGGCCGCATGCGGCGCAAGCCACGAAGGATGCGGCAGCGCGGCCTGGGCGACGGCGCGGCTCCGCGCGCTACCCAACGCACCGACAGCGGTGACCGACGAGAGGAAGGCGCGACGACTCGGCATGACCC
>JACDAO010000137.1 GCA_013695405.1 Acidobacteriota bacterium
CTACGAGGACAACCAGGTCACGCTCGACCCTGACGTGGTCGACGCCTGGGGCATCCCGGTGCCACGCATCGCGATGCGCTGGCGCGACAACGAGCTGGCGATGCGCCGCGACATGGCCGAGCAGGCCGCCGAGATGCTTGACGCGATGGGCGGCCGCAACATCCAGGTGCGCCTGTCGGAGAAACAGAGCCCGGGCTATGGCATCCACGAGGTCGGCACCGCCCGGATGGGCACCGATCCGCGGCGCTCGGTGCTCGACCAGTTCCAGCGCAGCCACGACATCCGTAACCTGATGATCACCGACGGATCCGGGTTCGTCTCGAGCGCCTGCCAGAACCCCACCTTGACGATCATGGCGCTCACCGTGCGCTCGTGCGACCACCTGCTCGACGAGCTCAAGCGCGGCAACGTCTGAGAGTCGGGAGTCGGGGGACGTCGGCCGCCGGCATCACACATCCCGAGCGTAGCCGCCGGACTTGTCCGGCGGTCTGGATCAGCGGGCGGCGGACTGGCGGGCTGGATCAGCGGTCGGCAGGTGCGCGGCGCCGCCTCCGGAATGTGCGGCGGCAGGCGACTGCCACCTGACAGCAGCGGCCCGCATCTCACTCACACGTTGCCATTCGCCACGGGGCCGTGCCCGATCGGTGACGGTGACGTGACTTTCCCGTTGACAACGCCGCCGGCTCGCTTACGATTAGGAACCTCAGTTGTCAGACCAATTTGGATTCAAGGAGCTCTCGATGTCTCACGACTCGACGAGGCCAGGCCAAGGCCGGTGGCAATCGCTGCTGTCGGCGTGTCTCGCCCTCGTGCTGACCGCCGCGCCTGTCCTGGCGCAAACCATCACCGGCCGCATCGACGGCCGGGTCTCCGATTCCTCGGGCGGCGTCCTGCCTGGCGCCACCGTGACCGTCCTCAACGAGGGCACCGGCCTCTCGGTCACCCGCGTGGCCGACGAGAACGGCACCTACACCATCACCAACCTACCGGTCGGCAGCTACACCGTCACCGCCGAGTTGCAGGGCTTTCGGCGATCGCAGCGCACCGGCTTCCAGTTGACGGCTGACGGTCGTCTGTCGGCCGACTTCGCGCTTGGCGTCGGCGAGCTCAGCGAATCGGTCGAAGTGCAGGCGGTCACTGGCGAGGCAGTCAACCGCACCAGCGGCGAAGTCGCCCGGACCATCGATTCGCAGCAGATCAAGGATCTGGCGTTCAACGGCCGCAACTACCTCGAGCTCGCGTCGCTGATCCCCGGAGCGGTCGCCACCGACTACGACCCGCTCGCGCTGGCCACGTCCCTCAGCGTGACCGGCCAGTCGATCAACGGCAGCCGCGGCAACACGAACAACCTGACCATCGACGGCACCTCGAACCTGGACTCCGGGTCCAACGGGTCGCAGGTCAACAACGTCAGTCTGAGTTTCATCGAACAGGTGAAGATCCAGACGTCCAACTTCTCCGCTGAAGTGGGGCGCAACAGCGGCGCCGCGATCAACGTGGTCACCCGCAGCGGCACCAACCAGTACCGCGGGACCGCGCGCTACGACGTGCGGGACGAGAAATTCGACGAGCCCAACTACTTCGCGCCGCTCGCCGCCAACGGCGAACGGACCAAGCCGCCCCTCGAGTTCCGCAATTTCGAAGGTGCGCTCGGTGGACCGATTCTGCGCAATCGGCTGTTCTTCTTCGGGGGGCAGCAGTACCGCACCATCAACCGCTTCACGAATCCTTCGCGACAGACCATTCCGACAACCGCCGAACTGAACGGCGACTTCTCCGCTCGCCTGCGTGGCGCCGACGGCGTCGTCGGCACGGCCGACGACGGCGTGCTCCTCGATCCCGCTACGAGAGCGCCGTTTCCGGGCAACGTCATTCCGCAGAACCGGATCACACGGGACGGCAAGGCGATCGCGGACATCTACCGCGCGATGCAGGGGAAGGCGTCGTCGTTCACGGACACGCCCACTGCCAACAACTCGACGTTTGTCGAGTACAACCCCTTCGAGTCGCGTCAGGACATCGTCCGCCTCGACTTCCAGGCGACCGACAAGCAGCGCGTCTACGGCCGCTACATCCACGACGAGTACAACCTGATCGAGCCGTTCGGCACGTTCTCCGGGGCGCCACTCCCGACCGTGCCCACGGATCGCTCACGGCCCGGTTCCAGCTATCAGATCGGCCACACCTACGTCTTGAGCACCAACGTGATCAACGAGGCCAAGGTCGGCGCCTCGTGGAACGGGCAGCGTATCAAGCCGCAAGGTACTTTCTGGCTGCGCGACACGTTCGGCTTCGGCTACCCGGAGATCTTCGACGAGCCGGGGTTCGTGGCGGGCGGCATCCCGAACGTCGAAGTGGAGGGTTTCGCGCGACTGCAGGGCCCGTCCTTCGCGCTGCTCTCGCCGACCACCGATATCACCGTGCAGGACACGTTGACCTGGATCCGCGGCAACCACTCGATCCGCAGCGGCGTGGCCCTGTCGCGCAACCGCAAGGACCAGAACGGCCGCGCCAACTACTTCGGGCAGGTCATCTTCAATCCGTCGGGCAATCCCAACAGCACGAGCAACTCGGTGGCGGACGTGCTGCTGGGCAACTTTCGCACGTACAACGAGGCGTCTGCCGATCCGGTCGGGTTCTTCCGCTTCAACACCTATCAGGGCTTCGTGTCCGACACGTGGCGCGTGAGGTCGAACTTGAGCGTCGAACTCGGGCTCCGCTACGAATACTCCACGCCCACGTACGCGCAGGGCAACAACCTGGTGAATTTCGACCCCGCACGTTACGACCCGAATCAGGCCGTAGTCGTTCGCACGAACGGGCTGCTGGTGCCCGGCGTGGGGAACCGGTTCAACGGCCTCGTGGTTGCCGGTGACGGCATTCCCGACGACCAGCAGGGCCGCGTCGAATTGCTCACCGACGGTGACAACGCACGCATTCCGTTCGGGGCACCGCGCGGACTCTATGAGGCGCAGCACCTCCTCATGCCGCGCCTGAGCTTCTCGTACTCGCTCAACCCGAGCACCGTGATCCGCGGCGGCGCGGGGCTGTTCTACGACAAGCCCGAAGGCAACCTTATCTTTTCGCAGCTGAACCTCCCGCCGGTGCTCGCGAATGTCACCTACGAGAACTTCAACCTCGCGTCACCGACAAGTGGTGCGGCCGGCGCGGTCGGGGCGGTAGGCGGGATCAACGCCATCGATCCGAACCTCACGCTGCCCTACCAGACCAACTACAGCCTCGGCGTTCAGCGCGAGCTGGGTGGCGGCTATTTCGTGGAGGCCTCCTACGTAGGCAACACGGGCCGGGATCTGCTGCGGCAGCCGGAACTCAATCGTGCAAGCTTCGAGGACCTGCGCGCCAACGCGGCACTGCCGGCTGCGCAGCGTGTGTCAGAGAACTTCCTTCGTCCGTTCAAGGGGTTCTCGTCCATTCGTTATCGCGTGAGCGACGCCAGCTCGCAGTACCACTCCATGCAGCTGTACGGCACCAAGCGGCGCGGCGACTTCCAGTTCACCGCCTCGTACACGCTCGGGCGCGTGCTCACCAACGCGAGCGGCAACGGCGACAACGACACCGTCGACGGCGCCGGCGACCTGGACTTCTTCTACGGGCCGGCCAGCTTCGACCGTCGGCACGCCTTCGTCAACACGCTCACCTATCGGCTGCCGTGGCTCCGTGACCGCGGCGACGTCCTCGAGGCCATTGCCGGCGGCTGGGAGATCAGCAGCAAGTACCGCTTCCAGTCGGGCCAGTACTACACGGCCACCGGCAACTCGTCGATTGGCGGGCGCCGCGCCGAGTACCTCGGGGGCGAGATCAACATTGACGGCGACGAGACGCGCTGGTTCAACACGGCCGCGTTCACCGACCCGCCCGAGGAACGGCGTGGCTCGGCAACGGTCGGCCAGATCGAGGGACCGAGCTTCAGGCAGCTGGACCTCTCGATGCGCAAGAACTTCCGCTTCGGCCGGCGCTACAACGTGACGCCGATCTTCGACGCGTTCAATGTCTTCAACACGGTGAACTTCGGCGCGCCCAACACTAACGCCAACGCCGTCGCGTACGGCACGATCAACTCGGCCCAGCCGGCGCGTCAGTTCCAGCTCGGCGTCCGGTTCGACTTCTAGAGTCGGGGCGCCGGCCCGGCATCGGTGTCGGACCTGTCCGACTT
>JACDAO010000163.1 GCA_013695405.1 Acidobacteriota bacterium
GGTGTTCGCGCGCCGAGTCGCAGCGTGCGCGTCGCCGGCCAGTGATACCTGTGCGACGCTTTGCGATAGCCAACCGAGGACGAGGGCGAGTAGCGAGAAGCCTATCGCGACGACGCCAAGCGTCCCCGGGAACTCGGACAACATCGGCCGTCGCATCAACGCCACCGCCGAGAGAAACGTGACGATTATGATGGTGCCCTTGAGAAGCCGGCGCCTGTGTCGCGAGATATTGGCGTGACCCCAGTGGGTCACAACCGTCTGGATGGCGAATCCCGCGAGCAGGGCGACGCCTACTCCCACGACCGTGACGAGAATCCATCGTGCGTCGCTGGTCGCCCGATCTTCCAGGAGCATGGGCCCGAAGCCCGCTCGAACCAGCGCCAGTCCTCCCGCCACTAGCTAGCCCGGACTATTCGTCAGTGCTGATGGATTGGTAGAAACAGAAACGCCTCTGCGTGATAGAAAGGCCTTGCTAAAGGGAACCTTTTCAGCCACACAGAGGCGTCGTTTGACCATCGATACCGTAGCACAGACTGTGCTCTTCCCTGACCTCTGCGATCGGCCGGTGATGGCCGCCTTCGATCAGGCGCACAGCAGCTCCGACGGTGGAGCCGTGCTCCTCAAGGCGGCGGACCGGCGTCTCGGGATGATCGATGGGCTCGCGGCCTGCTTGAGTGAACGGCGGACGTCGACGCGCGTCCACCATTCGCTGCGCGATCTGCTGGCCCAGCGCATCTACGGGCTCGCCTGCGGCCATGCCGATGCCAACGACGCGGACACGTTGGCCGACGACCCCATCCACAAGCTGTTGCTCGATCGCGATCCGATCCACGGACACCGCCTCGCGTCGCAGCCGACGATCTCGCGGTTCGAGAACGGCGTGTCGCCGCGCCGGCTGTACCGCCTGGGCGAGACGCTGGCCGACACGGTCATTGCGCAGCACCGGCAGCGCCGGCGCCGCGTGCGACGCATCACGGTCGACCTCGATCTCACCGAGGATGCCACGCACGGCGCGCAGCAACTGGCGCTCTTCAACGGCTTCTACCGCGGCTGGTGCTACCTGCCGCTGGTGGCGTTTCTGACCTTCGATCGCGAACCGCGCCAGTACCTGGTTGCCGCGCTGCTGCGGCCGGGCACCGCGCCGGCCACCGTCGGCCTACGCGGGGTGCTGCAGCGCCTGCTCCCCAAGCTGTGGCGCGCGTTTCCCGGGGTCACGATTCGTGTGCGCCTCGATGCCGGCTTCGCGCATCCCGACATCTTCACGCTGCTCGACGAGGCCGGTGTGGAGTATGTCGTCGCCATGCCCGCCAATGCGGTGCTGAACGCCGCCGCGACGCCCAGCCTGGCCGCCGCGCGCGTGGTCGCCACGGTCCGCGGTACCTCCGCCCGGGTCTTTGGCGAGACGACCTATCAGGCCAAGAGCTGGGCGCAGGCGCGACGCGTCGTGATCAAGGCCGAAGTGGTCGCGCATCCCGGGCGCGCGCTGCGCGACAATCCGCGCTTCGTGGTCACGAACCTGCGCCACGCGCCCGAGCGCCTGTACATGCAGATCTATGCGGCGCGTGGCGACAGCGAGAACCGGATAAAGGAACTGCACCACGCCCTCGCGCTCGGGCGCACCAGCTGCACCCGCTTCTGGGCCAATCAACTCCGGGTGCTGCTCAGTGCCGCCGCCTACGTGCTGATGCAGACGCTGCAACTGGCCGCCGATCACACCGGCTTGCGCCAGGCCCAAGCCACTCGTCTGCGCCAGGCGCTGCTCACCATCGGGGTCCACGTCGTGCGCTCCGTCCGGCGCCTCGTGCTCCACCTGCCGCGGAGTCATCCTGAGCAGGATGCGTGGCGCCAGGTCGCGCGACACCTCGGCGCCACGTAAGCGCTCACGTACGTCTCACGCACATTGCCCTGACGGGAGCGGTGTCTCTGCCCACGCGAGCCACGGCGTCCCACGCCCCGCCGCAGGGGCCGCGACGCCTTCCCAGGGTGCCCCGCGTCGCGCATCGTGCTCCGCGCGAGCCCGGGAGGCATACCACCGCCCCCTGCCGGCACCGCGCTCGCCCTCGGACATCACCTGACGAATAATGCGGGCT
>JACDAO010000192.1 GCA_013695405.1 Acidobacteriota bacterium
GACGCGCAGGACCAGCGGCGGCGGAGCCACCACGAAGCGCGCCGTCCGCACCGCACGCACCGCGGTCGGCGCAGCCAGGCCGGCGGTCACCAACGTCGCGGCCACCGCCCCACCGGCGAGCAGCCACGCCCGGCGACGGTCATCCGGGTCGATCAGGCGCGCGCGATCGAGCCGGTCCACCGCGAGCGCGGCGTCTTCCTTGATCGCGGCGCCGAACGGGCTCTCATCCACCGTCGGATCGAGCGCGCTGCGCAGCGTTGCCTGCATCTCGGGACACCGCTCCTCGACCAGGCGGGCCATTCGCTCCACCGCCGGACGCGCCATCGCTCGTCGTCGCAACCACCAGCCGGCGGTCGCGACGATCACGGCGACCAATGCGCCCGACAGCAGCAACGGCCAGCGACCGAGCGGACGTAGCCGATCGACGACCGCCCAGGCGAGCAGCACCGCGGCGAGCAACGCCGCGGTGCGCGCCAGGACACGCGCCCAGCGGACGCGCCACCAGGCCCGTGCCAGGTCATCGAGCGACTGCCGCACCGGATCCATTGCTGCGTTCACGCCACCACCTCCGAATTGCGTCGCGGCCGGCGCCCGACCAGGCTCTCGCCGACGAGGGCGAGGCCGAGCAGCGCGATGCCGTACCGCCACAGCCCCTGATTCTGCTCGAGCCGCACCGCCGCGGTGCGCGCCAGTCGCGCCAGATCCGACGGCGGCCGCGACAGCGCCTGCACGAACTCCTCGCGCGTCAGCGATGACTGATCGGACTCGGCGATGTCCACGTTGACCGCCGCCGCCTGGCCACGCGGACCGACCGGCCACACGCCCGGGCGCTGATACGCGGCGTCCTGCACGCTGGCCAGGGCGACCCGCGTGCCGGCCGCGTCGCCGAGCACGTGGCGCGTCAACTCGCCGATCAACGGGACGAAGGCCGGCTGCACCGGCAGGTCGTTCCACTGCCGGGCCAGGTCGGTGGCCAGCACCAGCAGGCGGCCGCGTCCGACCGTCGCCTCGGCCAGCGCCGGCCGGCCATCGTCGAAGCGGGCGATCGTCACCGCGCCGGCGGCCGGCGTCATGTCGCACGAGCCCGAGACGCTGGTGCGGGCGAGATCGACGCGGGCCTCTCCAAGCGATGCGAGCAGCGGGTGCCGGGGATCGTTGGCGACCAGCCCGCCAGGCGCCCCACCCGTCGGGCTGGCGGCGGCGAGCGCGATGCCGAGCGGTCGCGTGACGACGTCGGCCACCCGCGGGTCGAGGCCCGGTCCACACGCCACCACCAGGCGACCGCCGTCGCGCACGAACGGCTCCAGCGAGGCGACCTGTCGGCGGTCGATGCCGGTGGCCGACAGCCACACGGCGAGGTCGACATCGCGCAGGGCGCCGCTGGCCAGCGCCGCCGGTCCGACGCCGACCGCCACCGCGTATGGGGTCTCCTCGGCAGTCCCGAGTGCGGCGTAGGCGCGCTCGAGGAAGAAACCGCGCGAGCGCTCGACCTCGGCGCCGACGAGCACGCGGACGTCGGTGGCCGGTGTCAGCCGCAGCACCGCGTGCCGTTCGTTGTCGGCCGGCAGCCCGCCCTGGTGACCAACCCGCGCCACGTACGCACCGGCCGGATGTGGCCCGGCGAACGCGACGTCTCGGCTGACACCGCCGTCGAGCGCGACCGTCTGCGTCCGCGGCGCGCCGGCGTCGCGGGCCAGCGACACCGACACACGGACCGGCGCCTGGCCGGCGTTGCTGACCACGACGCGGGCGTCACGCGGGGTGACCACGAGATCGCGCACCAGCACGTTGTCGATGCGTACGCCGACCGGACGGACGTCGAGCCCCACGTTGTCCGGCAAGCTGGTGGTCCCGCGGGCCCAGCCCCGCGCCTGCAGGTCGCTGACGATCACCAGACGCCCCGGCTGGCCATCGAGCAGGCCCCGGGCCGCTTCGACTGGCGCGGCGTATCGAGTGCCGCCGAATCCTGGCGTCAGACCAGCCAGCACCGCCCGCACCGCTCCGTGGTCGGTGGTTGGGTCGGCCAGCATCGTCGCCCGATCGCTGAAGCTCACCAGACCGACCGGCACGCTGGCGGCCAGGCCGTCAATCACCTCCGCGGCCTGCGCGCGCGCCGCCTCGATCCGGCCGGGCGCGCCCATGCTGTAGGACACGTCCACCGCGATCACCGTCGGGGCCTGCACCGGTCCCTGGTGGGACAGGTACGGCCTGGCGAAGGCGAACGCCAGCAGCGCCAGGGCCGCCATCCGCAACAGCAACAGCAGCAGGTCCTGCACGCGCCGGCGTTCCTGCCGCTCGACCACCCGCTTCTGGAGAAAGCGCACCGCCGTGAACGCGACCGGCGGCGCAACCTCGCGCCGGAACAGATGCAGCACCAGCGGCACGGCGAGCGCGGCCAGACCGGCGAGGAACAGCGGCGAGAGCAAGCCCATGACCTAAATCGCCCGCCCCCGCGCGCCGAGCCAGCCGAGCAGTGTCACGTCGAGCGGCGTCGCCGTCGAGGCCAGTTGATAGTCGATGCCGGCCGCCCGCAGTTCGCTGACGTAGACGTCGCGCCACGTCTGCAGCGAGGACAGGTACGCGTCGCGCGCGGTCGGCCCATGTGTCAGCACTTCCTCACCGGTTTCGACATCGCGGAAGGTCGCCGCACGGTCGAACGGAAAGGTCAGCTCGTCGTGGTCGAGGACGTGGAAGACCACCACTTCCATGCCCCGCGCCCGGAGCAACCGCAACCCCTCGACGACCCGCGGCTGGTCGTCGAGCAGATCGGAGAACACGACAATCAGGCCACGTCGACGCAGCCGTTCGGCGACTTGCCGCAGCGCGGTGGCACTGTTGGAGGCCGCGCCCGGCCTGGCCCGGTCGAGCGCAATCAGCAGCCGCGTCAGCTGGCCGGCCTTGACCGCGGGTGGCACGTAGTCCTGGAGCCCCTCGTCGTACAGGCCGAGGCCGACCGCGTCGCGCTGTCCGGCCAGCAAATAGGCCAGCGCCGCGGCCAGGCACGACGCGTAGGCCAGCTTGGTCATCCCCTGCGACCCGCCGTAGGCCATCGACGGGCTGATGTCGACCAGCAGCTGCGCCTCGACGTTGGTGTCGTGTTCGAACTTCTTGACGTAATGGCGGTCGCTGCGCGCGTACACCTTCCAGTCGACCGTCGCCGGATCGTCGCCGGGCATGTACTGGCGGTACTCGGCGAACTCCACGCTGTAGCCACGGAACGGGCTGCGGTGCAGCCCGAGCAGCAGCCCCTCGACGATGGTCCGCGCCTTGAGTTCGAGCGTGCCGAGGCCCGCCACCACCTGCGGCGAGAGAAAGCGCGTCGGGCCGGTCGCCGCGACGGTCATCTCATGCCAGCCCGCTGGCGGGCGGCGCCACCCGCTCGAGCAGCTTGACGACGATCGCGTCGGTGGTCAGCCCTTCCGACTCGGCCTGGAAGTTGATCAGCACCCGATGCCGAAACACCGGCGGTGCCAGCACCCGGATGTCTTCGGGCGTCACGTGCGCGCGGCCGAGCGTCAGGGCCCGGGCCTTGGCCCCGAGCACCAGCGCCTGCGAGGCCCTCAGGCCGGCACCCCACTTGACGTAGCGCTTGACGAAGTCGGGCACGTCGGGCTGGGTCGGGCGGGTTGCCGCCGACAGCCGCACCGCATAGCGCGCGACGTCCTCGGCGATCACGACGTGGCGGACCAGCCCCTGGATCTGCAGGATGTCCTCGCGCGACAACACCCGCTGCGGCGTCTCGCGCGCTACGCCGGTTGTCTGGGTCACCACCGTGACCTCGTCGTCTTCCGGCAGGTAGGTCATGACGATGTTGAACAGGAAGCGATCGAGCTGGGCCTCCGGCAGCGGGTAGGTGCCCTCGAGCTCGATCGGGTTCTGGGTGGCGAGCACGAAGAACGGCGGCTCGAGCTGGTAGCTGCGGCCGGCGGCGGTGACGTGCCCTTCCTGCATCGCCTCCAGCAGCGCGGCCTGCGTCTTGGGCGGCGTCCGGTTGATCTCGTCGGCGAGCAGCAACTGCGTGAAGACCGGCCCGCGCACGAAGCGCAGCGCGCGGATGCCGTCGGTTTCGTCGAGCACCTCGGTGCCGGTGATGTCGGAGGGCATCAGGTCGGGTGTGAACTGGATGCGCCGGAAGCCGAGGTCGAGCACTTGCGCCAGCGTCCGCACCAGCAGGGTCTTGGCCAGGCCCGGCACGCCGGTCAGCAGGCAGTGCCCGCCGGTGAACAACGCGATCAACACCTGGTCGACGACGTCGTCCTGTCCGACGATGACCTTGCGGAGCTCGGCGAGAATACGCTCGCGCCCTTCCTGAACTTCAGCAGCAAGACTGTTCATTAGGTCGTTATCCCGGGTATCGAAGGCCTGTCGTTCTGGTCCGCCGCAATCGCGAGGCTGACAC
>JACDAO010000304.1 GCA_013695405.1 Acidobacteriota bacterium
TTTTTTTAATCGAGTTGATACACATGATTCGATTGAAGAATTATTATTCCATGTACTAGCGGTACATGGATGCACAATAGCGATCGAATAGAATAACCTGCAGCACCGAACAACCATAAAGAGCCCCCTTCATGACAAAACCAGCTTACAAGCGCGTTCTCCTCAAACTCTCCGGCGAAGCACTGATGGGCGACCACGGTTACGGGATCGATCCCGCCGTCGTCACGCAGATTGCCACCGAAGTCGCCGAAATCCAGGCCCTTGGCGTACAGACGGCGATCGTGATCGGAGGCGGCAACATCTTCCGTGGCATGGCGGCGAGCGCGAAGGGCATGGACCGCGCCACGGCCGACTACATGGGGATGCTCGCCACCGTCATGAACGGCCTGGCCCTGCAGGATGCGCTGGAGAAGAACGGCGTCCCGACCCGCGTGCTGACGGCGATCGAGATGCGGTCGGTGGCCGAGCCGTTCATCCGGCGGCGCGCCATCCGGCATCTCGAGAAAGGCCGGGTGATCGTGCTGGCCGCCGGCACCGGCAACCCGTACTTCACCACCGACACCGCCGCCGCGTTGCGCGCGATGGAGGTGAAGGCCGAGGTCATCCTCAAGGCGACCAAGGTCGACGGCATCTACACCGCCGACCCGAAGAAGGATCCCACCGCCACCCGTTACGACAGGATTACCTATCTGCAGGTGCTCGAGCAGGGTCTGCAGGTGATGGACGCCACCGCCATTTCGTTGTGCATGGACAACAAGATGCCGATCGTGGTGCTTGACCTCAACACGCGCGGCAACATGCGCCGCGCGATCCTCGGCGAGCCGGTCGGCTCGCTGGTCACCGCCTGATCGGAGCAGGTCACACGATGGACGTCCCGGACCTTCCCACTCTCTACGCCGAGTGCCGCACCCGCATGGATGGCGTGCTCGACCACCTGCGCCGCGAACTCAGTGGCGTGCGCACCGGCCGCGCCTCGACCGCGCTGCTCGACAGCGTCCACGTCGACGCCTACGGCTCGTCGATGCCGCTCAACCAGGTCGCGCAGCTGTCGGTGCCCGAGCCGACGATGATTCTGGCGCAGCCGTTCGACCCGACCCTGATGGGGGCGATCGAGAAGGCGATCCGGTCGTCGAACCTCGGGCTCAATCCGGCCAACGACGGCAAGGTGATCCGGATTCCCCTGCCGGCGCTCACCGAGGAACGTCGTCGCGAACTCACCAAGGTCGTTCACAAGATGGCCGAGGAAGGGCGCAACGGCGTTCGCCAGGTCAGGCGCGACGGCAACGAACGCCTCAAGAAGCTCCTCAAGGATCACGCGATTTCGGAGGACGAAGAGCGCCGTGGCCTCGACGAGGTCCAGAAGGTCACCGACCAGCACGTCGGGCTGATCGACGACCTGCAGAAGAAGAAGGATCAGGAACTCCTGACGGTGTGACCCCGACCGTCGCCATCCTGTTCACGGGCGGGACCATCTCGATGCGCATCGACGAGCGCTCGGGTTCGGCCGTCCCGGCGATGCGCGGCGACGAGATCCTCGCGCACGTGCCGCAACTGGCCGTGGTGGCCGACGTCGAGCTCGAAGACGTCGCCCAGCTGCCCGGCCCCCATGTCACCCCCGAACACATGTGGCGGCTGGCCCGTCGCGCCGCCGCCTGGCTCCAACGTCCCGACATCGACGGGCTGGTGATCACGCACGGCACCGACACGCTGGAGGAGACTGCCTACTTCCTCGACGTCGCGCTGCGCACCGACAAGCCGGTGGTGCTGGTCGGCGCGATCCGGACGATGTCGGAGCCGAGCTGGGATGGACCGGGCAACCTGGTGAACGCCGTCAAGGTCGCCGCGGCCGCATCCTCGGCGGCGCGCGGCGTACTGGTCGTGATGAACGAGCAGGTCCTTTCGGCGCGCGAAGTCGAGAAGGTGCACACCGAAGCCGCTGGCTCCTTCCAGTCACGCGAGTTCGGACCGGTCGGCGTCGTCGATGCCGGGGTGGTCCGCTACCTGCGGTCCAGCACCCGCGAAGGCGCGTGGTACGACGCGCAAGCCGATGGCCTGCTCCGCGTCGCCCGGATGGAGCCCGATGTCGACCTGATCAAGGTAGCGGCCGGGGCCGACGGCCGGTTCGTGCGCTGCGCGGTCGCCAGTGGCGCGCGTGGGTTGGTGATCGAGGCGTTGGGCCGAGGCAACGTGCCGCCGGCCATGCTCGACGACCTGGCCGCGGCAGTCGCGGCCGGCCTGCCGGTGGTGCTGACCTCGCGGTGCGGGGCCGGCAGCGTGCGCGAGCGCTACGGTTATGAAGGTGGCGGTCGCGGCTTGCGC
>JACDAO010000285.1 GCA_013695405.1 Acidobacteriota bacterium
CGTGTGGACTCGTCGGCTCGAGCCACTGCCGCGGTTAGGCGGACCCGGTGCGATGCAGCCCAGCGACGAGGAACGCGTCAACCCGACCCTGTCAGCGGCGGCCCCTGAAGAAGAAACCTCCCCCGCCGAGCAGCAGAAGGACGACGACGATGATCAGAAGCGTGTTGGTGTCCATGGGTCGGACGGTACCAGAGCGCACGTGGATCAGCAAAGTTTATTGTTGCCCATGCAGGTGCGTTGCAGGCGGCGGTCGCGTTCACATCTGCGAACGGGCGACCACCGTAGGATGATGACAGCACGTCATGCACTACCTGGGGCGGCCAGCACTCGAGCACGCGGATACGGATCCCCTCAACGCTGAGCTCGGCGAAAGTCGCGGTACGGGCAGGAAACGCACAGTGCGTGGGCCTGCTGCCCCGGCTGGAGGCCGGCAGCCGCTGCGAACTCGTCACGTCGCGCCATGGGCCGGCCGGGTCACCTTGGCCATCGCCCTGGCCGTCGTCATGACCTGGCCACTGGCGGCACGATTCGACCGCGCCGCACGCCTCAACTTCGGGGATGGCGAGTGGAGTCTCTGGAACGTCACCTGGGTGGCGCACGCGCTCACGACCGCACCGGGCCGCGTCTTCCAGGCCAACATCTTCCATCCCGACCACAACGCCCTGGCCTACTCCGAGGCCAACATCGTCACCGGTGCGCTCGGCGTGCCTTTCCACCTGGCCACGGCGGGCAGCCCATACGCCACGCACAACGGGGCGATGCTGACGGGGCTGGTCTTGAGCGTCGTGTTCGCGTGGGGCTTTGCGGCGTACCTCGGTGCCAGTGGGCCGGCTGCGGCTTTCTTTGCCATCGCCTTCACGTACTGCCCGTATCTGTTCGCGCGCACGTCACACATCCAGTTGATGATGACGTTCGGCCTGCCGCTCAGCCTCTGGATGTTTCATCGGCTGGTGGACGCCCCGTCGATGGCGCGCGGGGCCGCCCTGGGGGTGGCGCTGGCCGTACAGGCGCTGGCCTGCGCCTACTTCGGAATCTTCGCCGCCCTGATTGTCGGCCTCGGCACGATGGTCTATGCCATGTCCCGGCGATTGTGGGCGTCGCCACGGTACTGGCTGGCGATCTCAACGGGCGCGATCGTGAGCCTGGGGATGGTCGCGCCGTTCTTCGCGCCATACGTGCGCGTGCAGCAGGAGCTCGGGTTTGCACGCTCGCTCGCCGACGCGGCCATGTTCTCGGCCGACTGGCAGGCCTGGCTGGCTTCGTCGGCGTGGGCGCACCGCTGGATGCTGCCGCGGCTGGAGCAATGGAACGAGGTGCTGTTTCCCGGTGTGCTGGTGTCGATCCTCGGCCTCGCGGGCCTCGTCGTCGGTGCCCATCGCTGGGCCGCTGAGGCGCAGACAGACCCCACGAGCGACTGGTCGGTTTGCGCCCTCACCACGCGGCGGCAGGAAACCACGCTGTTCTATGCCTTGATTGGCGGCTTCGCGTTCTGGGGCAGCTTCGGCCCGGCGGCCGGTCTGTACAGTGTGCTCTACACGAGCCTCCCCGTCTTCACGTTCCTGCGCGCGCCCGGACGCTTCGGCATCCTGGTGGTGCTGGCGCTATGTGTGCTCGCACTCGTGGCGCTGCAGGGACTGCTGGCAACCCGGTCGCGACGCGCGCACGTGGCGGTCGGGACCCTGGCGGCCGTGCTCGTGACAGCGGAGTCGTTCACCGCGCCGCTGACCCTGCAGCACGCCGCGACGCCGGCCCCGCACCATCGCCAACTGGCCGACCTCCCCGATGGCGCGCTGATCGAACTGCCGTTCTGGTCCGCACGCGCCGACTTCTCGCGGCACGCGCGCTACATGCTGTGGTCCACGTCTCACTGGAAGCCGCTGGTGAATGGCTACAGCGATCACATCCCGCAGTGGTTCCGGGAGCAGGCCGTGCCGCTCAGCACGTTTCCGACGCGCGAGTCCTTCGCGCTGCTGAAGCCCCACGGGGTGCGGTACGCGCTGTTCCATCTCAACTGGTACAGCGGCGACAGTCGCCGCGCCCTCGATGCGCGGATCGCCCAGTTCCGGGACCGTCTTCGCCCCATCAACGTCAACGGCGACGTGTGGCTGTTCGAGATCGTCGAGGACCCGCGCGAGCACGCGCGCGACCAGGACCCCGGAGCGGCCGCGGCGCATACCCGTCGCCTGCTCCGCTGAGGCGCAGCGACCGCGCGTTTCGAGGTCACTAGCACGGCCCAGGCAGGCCGCGTGACTACCGCCGTCGGTCGTGGGCGACCACGAACGTGGTCCGTAGCGACGTGACGTTGCAGGCGCGATCGGTCACCAGTGCCTCGATCGTGTAGGTTCTCCCGTCGCGATCCCTGCCGAGCCGTCGGGCCTCGACGGCGAACGTCCGGGCGACGATGAGCATCGCTTCACCGCTTGCAACCACCGGGACGATCTCTGGCTCAACCTGCCCGTATTCGTCGATGACGCGGAACGTGACGTCTGCCAGACCGGTGCCGACGTCCGAGAACTCGGCGGTCAGGGTCACCTCGCGCATCGCACCGGAGGGCGGCCACAGGCCCGTGCTGTCCACCGCGAGCCTCCCGGTTGGGGCTGCACGGTCGATCGTGATGTTCAGCGTGCTGACCTGCCCGCGCGTCACGTCAACCAGGCATTGGGCCTGGTACGGATCGGCCCCGGACGGCGTGACCGTGACCCGGAACCGCCCCGGCGCGAGGTCGACGCCGCCGTAGAAGCCACTCCCGTCGGTGGCGGTCGCGACGGAGGTCCGGCCGGCGGTGGGTGCCGGCTCGCCGTCCTGACGCTCCACGAGAATCAGGCCGGTATCGACGACCGCTGACGCCTCGTTCACGACGATGCCCTTCAGGTGTCCGACCTGCGGGTCGGTCTTCCACGCCAACGCGGGGACCGCAGCCGGCTCGGCGAACACGCCGGCCGGATAGGCGGCCGGATCCTCGAAGAATGTCAACCCGTTCGCCGAGCGGCCGCTCACCAGGCCGGCCGCGAAATCGGCGTACGGCCGCAGCGGAGTGCTCTGCCCCGGCGGGATCGAGAACGGGTTCGCGGCGACCGCGACGTTGCTGGTGGCCATGGAGAAGAAATTCACGCCGAGATGGGCGGTACCGGCGACAGATGGCGCCAGCGCGCGCCGGGTCTGCCGCAACGTCCCCTCCACGCCGTTGAGGAACGCCCCCAACCCCAGCATCGTCGACCGCGCGTACTGGTGGGTCCTGACCCAGTCGTTCCACCGATCGAAGGCCAGTTGCCCAGACGAAAGATGCTCACGCTGGTAGATCATCGGGATGGCCACGTCGAGGATGCCTTCCTCGGTCCACGCCCGCCAATCCTGATAGACCCTCCAGTACGGCTCGGCCGAGAGCCAGGCGCTTTCCGTGGCCGGACCCGAGCCGAAGGCGATAAGGGCTGCCGAGATCTTCAGCTGGGGGCGGATCTCGACGGCCTCGAGATAAATGCGACGCACCAGGTTGGTGACCTGATCGCGGCGCCACTGGCTCCAGCGGGGATCGCCTGGCGCGGGTGGCGGTCCATCCGCCGGGATGCCGTAGTGGCGCTGAAACCGCTCGAGGTTCGTCTGGTTGTAGCCGACGCTCGTGCCAGTCGACGGCGTCTGCCCAGCGATCGAGATTTCGGGATAACGGATGCGGTCGAGATGGAGACCGTCGACGTCGTAGTTTCGCACCAGATGCAGGAGGACGTCTGCCGTGTAGGACGCCGCGTCGGGGTGCCCTGGATCGATGTAGAACTCGCTGCCGAAACGATGCCCCTGATAGGCGATCGCCGCGGTCCCATCCGGAATCAACGTGCGGGTCAGCCAGTTGTCGGCGCCGGGCGTGATGGTGTTCGTGCCCGCATCGTACCCGCCGTGCCGATTGAACACGTGCGTCGGATTGCTCGGCGGAAACAGGTTCGGCGCACGGTTCCAGATCGCGTTGGCGATGACGAAGGCGTGGACCTCGACCCCGCGGGCATGCGCTTCGACAATGAGGTCACGCAGCGGGTCGAAGCCAGGCGCGAGGGGCGTGTTGTCCGGCACCGGCTCGAGCGAGTCGAGGTACCAGGAGTCGCCTCGCCGTCTCACCTGGGCATAAATGGTGTTGGCCTGCGCCGCAGTGGCGCGATCGACGATCGTCACCACGTCGGCATGGGTGTTCAACGGCGTGTTGAACGTATCGACCCAGAAGCCCCGCACCTCAGCACGCGCCTGGGCCCACGCCGGTCTAGCGTCTCCGAGGGCGCAGAGGATGCCTGCTGCACACGTCAGGAGGCGAATCAGGCGAATCACGGGGCTCATGGACGCTCCAGACGAACAGGCCTGCGGCGCGAACGCACGGCAGGCGGTTACTCACAGCGGCGAGGCCGGATCACCGTTCCGGTGCACGCCAGGGATGTGCGAGGGCTGCAATCCTACCCCAATGCCGACCAACGGTGTGCGGTATTCTCTGCCTTCGAGATCCGGGGTGTGCTGGCCCGATTGCCGTGTCGAACCCGCCACCCTGCCTTCCGCTTCTGTGAGGTGAGTGGGAATGCTGCGAACATGTGCGCTGTTCCTGACGTTGGCGGTGCTCGCCGCGCCGGCTGCTGCTGCGAGCCGGAATGTCGTATTCTTCGTCGCGGACGATCACGGGGCCGAAGCGCTCGGCGCATACGGCAACCGGGTGGTGCAGACGCCGCGGATCGACCAGTTGGCGTCGGAGGGGGTGCGCTTCACGCACGGTTTCGCGACGACCGCGAGCTGCAGCGCGAGCCGTAGCGTGCTCCTGACCGGCGTACACAACCATCGAAACGGGCAGTACGGACACGAGCACGAGTACCACCACTTCAGCGCGTTCCCGAATGTGCGGAGTCTGCCCGTCATGCTCGCCGAGGCGGGCTACCGCACCGCGCGTGGCGGCAAGTTCCATGTGGCCCCCGACAGCGTCTACCACTTCCAGCAGGTGGTCACCCTGCCCACGCTCGAAGCCTTCATCACGGCGGATTCCGCGAAACCCTTCTTCGTCTACTACGGCACGCATGAGCCACACCGGCCGTTCAAACACGACGCCGAAGACCGTGTGGATCCCCGGAACGTGGTTGTTCCGCCCTGGCTGCCCGACATCCCTGAGGTGCGGGATGAACTCGCCCTCTACTACGCGTCCGTGCGGAGCGTGGACAAAGCCTTCGGAATGCTCGTCGACACGCTGAAGCGCACCGGCACCTACGAGGAGACGCTGATCGTGTATCTGTCCGACAACGGCGCGCCCTTTCCAGGGTCGAAGACCAACGTGTACGAGCCCGGCATCCGCCTGCCGCTGATCGTCAGGGAGCCGGGAAAGGCGCGGCGCGGCAGCGTGAACGCGGCAATGGTCTCCTGGGTCGACATCGCGCCGACCATCCTCGACTTCGCCGGCATCCAGGTCACGCCGCTCGTGTCCTCCGGGCCTGTGGCGCCAGGTCAGTTCAGGAATGACACCCCGGCCATCCAGGGCCGCTCGTTTCTCGGGATTCTCGCGCAGGAGCAGCCGGTGGGGTGGGACGAAGTGTACGCGTCGCACACCTTCCACGAGATCACGATGTACTACCCGATGCGCGTGGTTCGAACGCGCACGCACAAGCTGATCTGGAACATCGCTCATCCGCTTCCGTACCCATTCGCCAGCGATCTCTTCGAATCCAAGAGCTGGCAGGGCGCTCTTGCGCGTAAGCTGACGACCTTCGGCCCGCGTACTATCCAGGCGTACACGCAGCGGCCCGCGTTCGAGCTCTATGACCTCGAGCGAGATCCGCTCGAGTCCACCAACCTCGCGGCAGACCCGAAACATGCGCAGGTCCTGGCAGCGCTCAAAGCGAAGATCAAGGCCTT
>JACDAO010000335.1 GCA_013695405.1 Acidobacteriota bacterium
GCGCTGGGTGATCTGCAGCGTCGCGGCCAGCCCAGACGACGAGGCCAGGCGCTGACCGAGCGCGAGCAGCGGCCGACTGCGATCGACCTGCGTGACCGAGGTCAGCGCCGGGCACTCGGCGTGTGCGGCCCACGTCGCGGTGCCGGGACCGGCGCCGAGGTCGAGCAGGCTGTGCAGCCCCGTCCGGATTGTCGGCGGGACCATCCGCAGCGTCGCGGCGGTCGCCGCATAGGTCGCAGGCGCGCGCGTCGCGAGGTACGCCGCGTGCGCCACGTCGTCGGCGACGACCGACGCCTGATGGCCGGCGTATCGCTCGGACAGCGCCGCGGCTGCCGATCGCAACGCGGCGGCAGGCTGACGATCGACCTCGGCGTCGATCGCGGTCTGCAGCGAGGCCGGCATGCCGACCGTCAGCGCCGAGACTCCTCGCGCCGCAACAGCAGGCCGGCGGTAACGCCGGTCGGACGTCCCTCGTCGAGCGCTGGCTGGCCGTTGACGAAGACGAACGACATGCCGCTGGCATGGCGGTGCGGATCCTGGTAGGTGGCCTGGTCGCGGAGCGCCGCCGGGTCGAACACCACCACGTCGGCATGAGCGCCCTCCTCGAGGACGCCGCGCCCGCTCAGCGACAGCACCTCGGCTGGCAGGCTGGTCATGCTGCGCAGCGCCTGCTCGAGCGGCACGGTGTGCCGGTCGCGGACGAACGCGGTCAGCTTGCGCGTGAACGCGCCATGGCCGCGAGGATGCGGCTTGCCTTCGCCGGGAAGAAAGATCGCGCCGTCGCTGCAAGTCATCGTCCACGGCTGGCGCATCAGGAACTCGATGTCAGCCAGTGCCATGTTGAACGAGACGATCGACGGGTCGCGCACCGCAATCACCGCCAACGCTGCCTCTTCTGGCGGCATCCTGCGGGCGGTGGCGACTTGCTCGAGCGACTGCCCTTCGAGCCGGCGGTCGGGCGGATGGAACGCGATCACCAGCGAGGCCGGGCCGCCGCGACGGCGGATGTTCTCGCGCACCTCGGGCAGTAGTGCCGCGCGCGTCGCCGGATCGGCCAGCCGACCGTCGAGGGCGGCTCGCCCGCCGGCCTGTGCCGAGCGCGGCAGCACCGCCGCCGCCAGGCTGGTCGAAGAGGCCTCGTAGGGATATTGGTCAGCGTAGACCGAGACGCCGCGCGTGCGGGCCGCTTCGATGTGCGCGGCGCAGTCGCGCGCCTTGCCCCAGACGTCGGGGCCGAGCGCCTTGATGTGACTGACCACACCAGTGGTCGTGGTCGACTCCGCGATGGTGATGATCTCGTCGACGGCGGCGAGCAGGCCGACGGTGTAGGTGCCCTCGTCGCGGATGTGGCTGGTATGCAGGCCGCGCCGCCCGTGCGCCTGCGCCACGATTCGCATCAGCGCGACGACCTCGTCGGTCCGCGCGTAGCTGCCGGGCGCGTAGAACAACCCGCTCGACAGCCCGAAGGCGCCGGCTCGCAGGCCGTCGCGGACGTGCTGTTGCATCCGCTCGAGTTCCGGTGCGGTTGGTACGCGATCGGCCATCTCGAGCACCGCGGCGCGCACCACCCCGTGGCCGATCAGGGGCGCGACGTTGACGCCGACGCCGAGGGTCGCCATCCGGGCTCGCTGTGCGATCAGGTCGAGCGGTCCGCCGCCATCGGGGTTGGCGACAATCGTCGTCACGCCCTGCGCGATCAAGGCCTCGGCAGTGTGCAGGCCACGCCGCACCAGGCCTTCCGCGGCGTGCGAGTGGGCATCGATGAAGCCGGGTGCGGCCACACGACCCGAGGCGTCGATGGTCCGAGCCGCCGACCACCCGGTGAGTTCGCCAACGCCGAGAATGCGGCCCTGTCCAATCGCGAGATCGCCGAACCGTGCTGCGCCGCCGCGGCCGTCGTGCAGTTGTGCGCCACGAATCAGGACCTCGGCACGGCGTCCCTGGCGAGCCCGTGCCGCATGCGCCGCCCAGGCACCAGCCACGGCCGTGCCGGCCGCCCCGACCGTGACGAGAAATCGTCGTCGATGCACGGCGCGAGTGTACCGGAGCAGACATTGGCGCGATAGGATGGAGAGACGACAATGAAGGATCTGTGATCCCGGCGAGGAGGCCGAGCATGTTCGACCCGAAACTCTGGATTCGACGAGACCGCGCCAGCCGTGGCGACGTCGACGCGTTTGCCGAGGGGCTGTCCGAGGATGCGCCGCACAGCGGTGCGTGGATTGGCGATCGGCCGGGTCTCGACCCGGCTGCGGACCCGGGCCAACTGCTTACGTGGTTGGGCATCGGCCTGGTCGGGCTCGTCGTCGGCGTGATCCTGACGCGCACGCTGATGGGGCACGACGATGTGCAGCGGATGCGCGGGTGGTTCGGCGCCGGTGCGGATGGGCAGCGCGACGCCGCGGTCGACGAGGCCTCCGACCAGTCGTTCCCGGCCAGCGATCCCCCCTCGTTCACGCCGTCGGGCGCCCGCGCCTGACATCCGGCCACCGACCCGGCTGACCCGGGCCGGCCCCGCACGCCGGTGAACTACCTGGTGCATTTCCTGATGTCGGGCGACGACGAGGAGTTGCGTCTGGGGAATTTGCTGGGCGACCTCGTCAAGGGTGGGGTCCAGCGCTACCGCTTTCCGGGCGTCACCGATCGGATGCGCACCGGCATCCAGCTGCATCGCACGATCGACTCGTTTTCCGATCGGCACCCCGCGGTCGGGCGAAGCAAGCGGCTGCTCGCGCCGCGCTACGGGCGGCTGGCGGGCGTGATCGTCGACGTCTTCTACGACCACGTGCTGGCGCGCACCTGGCCGTGCCACAGTGCGCAGCCGCTGCCGGACTTCACCCGTGAGGTCTACGGCTCGTTCGAGCGCCACCTGACCCGGTTGCCGACGGCGATCCATCCGCTGGCGCGGGCGATGCGCCGCGGCGACTGGCTCGGCGGCTATGCGCACATCGCCGGCATCGACGGCGCCTTGCGCGGCATGGCGCAGCGCGCGCCGGTGGCCGCCGGCATCGGCACCGCGGCCGAGGAACTGGTCGCGCATCAGGCCGAGTTCGAGGCCCACTTCGAGGAGTTCCTGCCCGACCTGCGGGCGGCGTGCGACGACTTCCTGGCGACCCGCCCGCCGGGCTGAAACACCGCGTTGCTCCGCTTCGGCGTGGCGCTGGGACAGGCGCTTGGCGC
>JACDAO010000357.1 GCA_013695405.1 Acidobacteriota bacterium
TCGTTGGACGGCTCGTTGTAGCCGCCCCACTGGCTCTGCTGGTCCTTGCTGCGGCTGCCCACGTAACTGATTTCCACCGTGGTGCGCCAGGGCAACAACCGCTGTACGCCGATCGAGAACTGGTTGACGTAGGGGTTGATGAACTGCGTGTTCGAGAAGCCGAAGCCGCGGCCGAGGAACGTTTCGAGCCCGAGGTCCGAGCCTGGCGGCTGTGCGATGCCCGACGGATACGGGTTGGAGAGCGAGGCCGCCGGTGTCCGGTTGTCGTCGGTCGACGCGATGTACGGCGTCTGGATACTGAAACCGTTCTGCGTGGTGGTGCCGGTGACGTTCAGGAAGTACCGGCCGACGCCGCCGCGCACGATGGTCTTGTCGGTGAGCATGTAGGCGAAGCCGACGCGCGGTTGGATGTTGCTCTTGTCGTACTGGTAGGGGTAGCGCTCGGGCGCGCTGCCCTGACCGACGAAGCCGAGGCCGCCGTTGACGCGGTAGCCGGGGAACTGCGCCTGGTTGACGCGGCTGCTCACCGGGTTGACCACGCTCGGGTCGAACCCGAAGTTGATCCGGTCCTGCTCCTCCCAGACGGGCGTGTTGAAGTCCCAGCGGAACCCGAGATTCAGCGTCAGACGGTTGTTGATCTGCCAGTCGTCCTGGAACCACGGTGCGAAGTAGTTCCAGCGAAACTCGGGGAACAGGTTGTTGTCGACGAAGGTGTTGGCGGCGCTCGGATACCCGAGCAGGAATGACGCGATCGGGTGTCCGCTGAGCGGGTCACCCTGCTGGAAGTTCGCCTGGGTGAAGCCCCGATCGAAGTTGAATTGCCCACCGCCAGCGCCGCTTGGCGTCTGCGCGAACCACGTCACGCGCGCATCGAGGCCGGCACGCATCGTGTGCCGGCCCTTCACCATCGTCGCGTTCGGCTGCACGCTCAGCACCGTCGAGGTCTCGCGGTTGAAGTTGCCGCGACCGAGCGTCGAGTAGCTGTCGCTGAACTGGAAGCGCGGGAACATCTCGATCGGCACCTGGCCAGCGAACGACGACGGGAACCCGAGCTCGCTCGCGTTGAAGCCCAGGCCGGCGTCAGTGCGCGCCGCTTCCACGTACTGGTTGAGGCCGGTGCGGATGTTCCACACCAGCGAGCTCCCCGTGGTGCGCACCATGTCCCACACACCCGTGTAGTTGATGCGCTCGAGGGGCAGCTGGCCATCCTGTGCCGGACCCGAGAGGATGCCGTTGACGTAGCGGATTTCCTCCCGGTAGTTCTGTCCGTAGCGGACGTACATGCGCGTCTTGTCGCTGACGTTCAGATCGACCTTGGTGGCGATGTTGTAGAAGTCGTCGACCGCGAGGTTCGGCGCGAAGAGGTAATTGCCCTGCCACGGGTTTCCCGAGGTGGACGTCTGGTTGGGCTGCAGGAAGTAGCCGGCCGCCTGGCCCGCGACCGGGTTGATCCGGTTGGCCGGGATCTGGTTGCCGGGGAACGGATCGCGTACCCACTGGCCGTTGACGTTCCGGCCGGTCAGGGGGTCGTAGATGGTGATCAGGCGGCCCTGCGCGTCACGGAGGTTGGAGAAGTCGCCCCGCACGAAGTCTGGCTGTGGCACCGTCAGCGTGGCCGGATTCGGCGTGCTCTCGTCGTAGCCCTCGTATTGGAAACTGAAGAACAGCTTGTTCCGGATGACCGGCCCGTCGATCTGGAAGCCGTACTGATCGAGCTTGTGATCGGGCTTCTCGCGGTTGTTGGCATTGAACAGCACCTCGCTGGCATCCCAGGCCTTCCGGCGCGCGAACTCGTACGCCGTGCCATGGAAGCTGTTGGTGCCGCTCTTCAACGACACGTTCACGACGCCGCCCGCGGTGCGGCCGTACTGCGCGTCGTAGCTGTTGGTGATGATCTTGAACTCCTGGACCGAGTCGACGGGCGGCACGTAGGCGATGTTGTTGCCGCCCTGGAGCGCGTTGTTGGGGGCGCCGTCGAGCAGGAACTCGTTGTTGCGGTTGGCGCCGCCGTTGATCGACCAGTCGGCGATGGCGCCGTTGTCGAAGGGTCGCTGGTAGATCGCCGGGCCGTTGTAGGTGATGCCGGGCGCCAGCGTCGAGAGCATGAACGGATTGCGTGCGTTGAGCGGCAACTCGGTGACGCGCTTGTTGTCGATCACCATGCCGCGATCGGCCTTGGAGGAGTCCACGGCGTCGGCCGTGACCGTGATCTGCTCGCTGAGCTCCCCGACCTCCATCCGGATGTTGATGGTGGCGGTCTGCCCCACCTGCAGTTCGAGCTTCTCCTGCAGGTAGGTTTTGAAGCCGGCGAGTTCGGCCCGCAGCGTGTAGACGCCGGGCCTCAGGAAGGGCACCGAGTACGCGCCATCGTCGCTGGTCGCGACCGAGGTGACCTCGGCCGTCTGCGTGTTGGTGATGGTGACGGTGGCCCCTGGCACCGCCAGCTCGCTCGCATCCGCGATGCGCCCGGTGACGGTGGCACGGAATTCCTGCGCCACCGAAGGCACAGCCAGGCACACCATCACTCCCATCGCTGCGATCAGGCGCAGCCATGCCCATTGCATCGTCATCAGAGGCCCTTTCCCTGGAACACGCGGAGACGAACACGAGCCCGGGGGACCAAGCCCCCGGAAGTCACGTGCAGAAAAGTGTGGAGGAAATCTAGCGATGCACGGCGCCTGGCGCAACAGAAAACTTTACGAAGAGCTTTCAAGGCCCGAGCTAGTCTAGTCCCCTGGAAACGAAATCGCTCGGAGAAACTCGCAGACTGTGATCGCAGAGGGGCATGCCAAAGATCGGGCGCCCCCGATCCTGCCCTCCCACGCCGGTGGCGCTCATGTCCGCCACGATCGCCACATTGCCGACATGCCGGGTCACCAAG
>JACDAO010000369.1 GCA_013695405.1 Acidobacteriota bacterium
GAACTCCGCATTGACTCGTGATCGCACTGTGCGTGGTGCCTCGCCGGCAGATCGTCTGTCACGCGTCGGCGTCGTCAGTGGAATCGTCGCGGCCATCGTGCTCGCGTGGGCCTGGATCGTGCCGATGGCGCGCGATATGTACGGCCCGATGACGGGCGCCTCCGCCTGGATGATGCGGTCCACCTGGGACACACCGCACCTGCTCCTGCTGTGGTTGATGTGGGCCGTCATGATGGCGGCGATGATGCTGCCGTCAGCGGTGCCGCTGCTGCTGCTCTATGACGGCGTCCTGCGCAGGCGGCGAGCGTCGGGCCGGGCGGCCGTGCACGTCTCTGCGATGGGCGCCGGATATCTGCTGGTGTGGGCGATGTTCAGTATCGGCGCGACCGTGCTGCAGCGGGTGCTGAGCGGGATGCTCATCCTCAACCCGATGATGGAGATGCCCAACCGCACGGCGGTCGGCGCCACCCTGCTGCTGGCCGGGGCCTATCAGCTGACCCCCTGGAAGGCGGCATGCCTCAGTCGGTGCCGGTCGCCGCTTTCCTTCGTGATGCAGCGCTGGCGCGAGGGTGGGTCAGGCGCCTTGAGGATGGGGGCGGAGCACGGCGCCTACTGCCTCGGCTGCTGCTGGGCGCTCATGCTCCTGCTCTTCGCCGGCGGCGTGATGAACCTGGCGGTCATCGTCGGGCTGACCGCGATCGTGCTGATCGAGAAGGTCACGCCGCTCGGCATGCGGGTCAGCCTGGTGCTCGGTGCCCTGATGCTGGCCGCCGGCGCCTGGTTGATGGTTCGCTGACGCTCAGGCGTTCGACCAGTCGAACTCGTAGAAGATCCAGTTCGTGTTCTCGCCGCTCACCGACAGGCCGTCGGCGCTGGCATGAAAAGAGCCCTGGCCGCACTCGCCGCGCTTCCAGATGAAGCCGTCCGGCAGGTCGATATTCGCCAGGTGGTCCTCTCCGGTCACTGGGTTCTTGAACACGTCGCCGCGACCTTCCGCGATGCCCGCGGCCCGGAACGTGCTGCGACGCCCTTCCCCTTCGATCGTGATCGGCACCTTCTGCATGCCGATGACCTGCATCGTGGGGCCAAGCAGTTCCCATGGCATGCCGCCGAGGTCACCCGACAGGACCTGGGCGAGAGCCTGAACCTGGGCGTCGGTGGTCGAGGGGTCCACGATGAACACCGCCTTGCCATTGCCCTCGTGGATCGCCTTGGGCCACGCCACGATGGCGGCGCACTTGACGCCGGAGAGATCGACGTCGCCACAGTGGCCCGCGGAGAACTCCATGCCGACGAGCGCACGACAACTGCCGTCCTTCGAGTTGGGAAATCCGCCGAAGTTGCATCCGCACCCGAAATCGCAGTTGCAATACTCGTAACCTCGACCGCGAAGAGCCCACCGGGTAGCCGTCGCTGTTGCCATGCGCAACCTCCAGGACAGGAAAGAGTGTGTGAAGGGCGAGGTTACAACATTCCGGTGGGTGCGCGCAGGCGCTGGCCCCGGCACGTCGCCGTGTGGGCCTCAGACTGGCGTGCGAGGCTCGACCCGCGCATGGTTGTGCCGCTAGCCGATGAGAGCACGGAGGCGCGGACTCGGATCCGGTCTGATCAGGTAGGTACCCGTCAGGTCGGGGCGCGTTCGGCACGGGCGCCGACGGCAAAGGTCTGGTCGCCGCTCGGCAGGCGGCCGTAGAGGTCGGTGAGCCGGCGCAGCCGTGACGCGTGGTCCGGGGTCAGTTCGCCGGGCGTCATTCGCCAGCGCCAGTTGCCCGAGGCGCGCCCCGGGATGTTCATCCGCGCCTCACTGCCGGCCCCGATCACATCCTGTGCGGGGACGATGGCTATGTCGGCAACCGAGCCGAGTACCGCCCGGATGGCGGCCCAGTGCAGCGACTCGCCGGCAGCGACGCCGAGATACGCCTCCGCGTACCGTCGCTCGCGCGTGACGTCGTCAGCCGTCCGGCCGCTGTCGCCGGCGCTGCCGCCGGCCCAGCCCACCATCGTGTCGTTGTCGTGCGTGCCGGTGTAGGCAACCCGATCGGGACTGTAGTTGTGCGGCAGGAAGTCGGGCGCCTGCGGATCGGAGCCGAACGCGAACTGCAGGATGGCCATCCCGGGCAGGCCGAATCTCGCGCGCAGCGCCTCGACGTCGGCGGTGATGAAGCCGAGGTTCTCGGCGACGATCGGCAGCGGTCCGAGCGCCGCGGCCAGCGCCTCGAACAGCGCCGCGCCCGGGCCGCGCTGCCAGGTGCCGTGCATCGCGGTCGACGCGTCACCGGGCACTTCCCAGTAGGCGACGAAGCCGCGGAAGTGATCGAGCCGGACCCGGTCGACCAGCGCCAGGG
>JACDAO010000390.1 GCA_013695405.1 Acidobacteriota bacterium
GCCGGAAGAAGCACAGCCACCCAGACCTGCCGGCAGCGACAGGCGCCGATCTGTAGCCGCCGGACTTGTCGTATTTGTAGCCGCTTGTCGTATTTGTAGCCGCCGGACTTGTCCGGCGGCATCAGGCCTAGGCCTAGGGTGTCCAGAGCGTGGCGGCGATGTAGCGCTCGGGACCACGCGGGTCGTGAACGTCCAGGTCAGCCCGGCGTCGTCGCTGCGGTAGCCCTCGAGGCTGTGGCGCTGGCCGTCGCGGCGTCGAACGACCGCGTACAGCTCGTCGTCGCCCAGCCGCGCCAGTGCCGGCATGATCCGGAAGCCATCGGTTTCGGGTCCAATCCAGCCGAGACGCTGCCAGGTACGGCCGCCGTCGCGCGTCTGGATCGCCAACGGCCGGCCTTCCTTGCCACTGGGCTTGAACGCGGTCATCCCGGCGATCAGCGTGCGCGGACCGGTGACCAGGTAGTCGGTGCGCGGGTCGAGTCCCGGCGTGTCGAACGCCGGCACCTGGTACGGGCCCTCCCAGACCGCGCCGCGATCGCGACTGGCGTACAGCCAGGCGCCCGGCACGCCGTGCGCCGCGCGAAAGGTCAGCGCCAGGCGCGGGTCTGCAGCGTGGCCGGCGCCTCCAAGGTCCAGGTGCGCCCGCCGTCGCGCGATCGCGCCAGCGCTTGCTGCTCGCCGGCCGAACGGTCAATCGGGTGACGCATCGGATCGCCGGTCCTCAGCACGCCCGCGGTGAAGCCGACCAGCAGCTCGTCGCCCCACGCCCACATCCCGTGATTGGCCGGCCAGCCGCCGTACCGCCCGGTCTCGCGCCACACGTCGACGTGGTCCACCGCCTCGGCGACGAGCCGACCACTCGCCGCCGGTCGCGGCACGGTCGCGGCCGCAATCAGCGCGCCGCTGCCACAGCGGCGCAGGAAGTCTCGTCGGGTGTGGGTCATGGATGGAGACGAATGCAGACCGTCGGACAAGTCCGACGGCTACTCGGCAGCAATCCACTACTCGGCAGCAATCCACGCTTCGGTGAACGAGACATGGCGCACCGAGGTGAGGTTGTCCGAGAACGTGACGTGGATGCGGCCGTCGCGGGCCTGGATGATCGACGGGTAGTCGAAACGTTCGCCGGGCCGATGGATGATGACGCGCCGCGCCGACCAGGTGCTTCCTTCGTCGCTCGAGACGGCGATGGACAGCCGATCGCGTTCGCTGCCGGTGTGGTCGTTGAAGACCACTGCGAGCGCGCCGCTGCGCAAGATCACTGCCTCGATGCCGCCCGAGGGATTGGGCAATTCCGTGGACACCGCGGCGGTCCAGGTGCGGCCCTGGTCGGTGGACGTGCTGCGACCGATCCGCCCGGTGCCGCGGGCGTCGCGGAAGAAGGCGGTCAGCGACCCGTCGCGCAGACGGACCACCGAGGGCTGGATCAGCCCGCGCGTGGGCACCAGCGACGAGTACGTCCAGCGCGCGCCGCCGTCGTGGGCCAGCGCCATCGCCGCCATGTTGAAGTTTTCGTTCGCCAGCGGGATCAGCACCGTGCCGTCGTCGAGGACCAGCGGATGATTGCGGGGCATCCAGCCAAGCCGACGCGCATACGGATCCTGCATCGCCTCGAGCAGGCGGTTGGCTCGTGCGGCCACCTCGGTGGTGCGGCCCGGACCGACGCGTGCCTCCTCGGCGACGCGTGCGACCGCGCTGAGCATGCCCGGCGGTCGGGGGGCGATGACGTGCGCGGCGTCCCAACGCGGGGTGCCGTCACGGTCGTAGTCGGTGGAGACCAGGGCGTGGGTCAGCGCGCTACCCCAGGCCTTCTCCGGCACGCCCAGCAGCACGGCATGCACCAGCCACAGGCGGCCCTGGCGGTCGATGCCGAGCGCCGGGTTGTTGTCGGGCAGGGTCGCCGTGTCGACCAGCGTGTACGGGGTGCTCCAGGCCGTCGCGCCGGCAGCACGGCGGGCGCCGCTGATCCGCACGTCGTCGCGCTTGTCGAGATCCTGCCCTTCGAAGGGGCCGGTATTGGAGGGATCGCCGTTCTCGTACCAGGCCACCAGCAACCCGCCGGACGGCGTTTCGACGATCGACGAGGCGTGGACGTGGCCGCGTTCGCCGGGGAAGATCAGTTCCGAGGTGAGTTGGTCGGGTGGGGCAGCGCCGAGCAGTGCCGTGAGGGCCGCTACCGGCAGCCACCCGGCCATCGCCCGCCGCGACGCTCGCCAGCCGCCGGTCGACATCACCGGACCTGGGCTAGCGGGTGGCCGATGACGTCGCCGACGCGCGCCAGCCAGCTTGGCAGCCAGGCGATGAAGACGTCCCGCTGGGACCGCCGCGTCGCCGACGGCGGCAGCGGCAACGGACCGACCGGCAGCCCGCGCGCCTCCAGCGCAATCCGGATCGCCCACGGCGTCGGGAACACGCCGGTCTGCGCAAACAGCTCGCCCAGCAGCGGCGACAGGTCCTGCACCGTCGCGAGATCACGGGCCTGTGCCGCTCGGGTGACCGCGACAATGATTTCCGGGAACGCCCCGGCGATGCCGGAGATGCAGCCGTCCCAGCCGCCGGCGATGGCCTCGGCCAACAGGCTGTCGTCGCCGACCAGCAGGCGCCACGGCCGGCCGCCACGCTCGGCCGTGAGCCGTGCGACGCGATCGGCCTGGCCGCTGCTGTCCTTGATGCCAATCACGTGTGGTGCATCGGTCAGCAGCGCCAGCACGGTCTCGGTGGCCAACGGGGTGGTGAACGAGGGCAGGTCGTAGAGCAGCACCGGGCCGGCCAGCGTGGCCGCGGTGTGACGGCAGAACGCGTCGAGGTCGTCCTGGCTGTACCGGAAGAACAGCGGCATCGACAGCAGCACCGCGCGGGCCCCGGCGTCGAGCGCCGCGCGACCGAGCGGCACCACGTCGGTCGGCGCCGCGGCGCCGATACCGACCAGCAGTGTCGCCGGGCCGAGACGCGCCGCCGCGCGCTCGATTAGCCCAAGCCGCTCATCGAGGCTGCCGTGGGTATATTCCGCGGTGGCTCCTCCCAGGCACACGCCATCGACCCCCGCGGCCAGCAGCCAATCGAGAATCCGGTCGAAGGCGCCGATGT
>JACDAO010000398.1 GCA_013695405.1 Acidobacteriota bacterium
TCGCGCGTCGCTGTCCACAGATCAATCAGGTACTTGCCCGGGCGGTCGGCCCTGGCGGTCCACCACCGGCCGCTGCGGGCGTGTTCGGGGAACGCCGTCGTGAAGGCGTCGATGACGTCCTGGCCAACTTCATACGCGTCCGGGCCGATGCTCGGACCAATCGCCGCCAGCAGATCCGCAGGGCGCGAGCCGAACCGGGCCTCCAGCACGCGGACCATCTGCATCACCGCGCCCTGGGCTGTGCCGCGCCAGCCGGCGTGAACGGCGGCCACCGCGCCGGTCGCCTGGTCGACCAGAAGAATCGGCAGACAGTCGGCCGTCCTGATCGCCAGTGCCACGTCGTCGCGTGTGGTGGCCAGCAGGTCCCCGTCCGGCCATGCGCCGTCGCAGGGCGCCACGCCCTCGGTGTGGGCCGCCACGCCGTGCACCTGCCTCAAGCGCCACACGGCAGTGTCGGCGACCCCGAGGTAGGTGCCGACGGCCCCCCACCCTGCGCCGCCCTGTGCGTCGGGAACATCGAGACCGCGCGCCGAGAACAGATGGTCGGCGAACGGCGACAGCGCGGCGCACACCAGCACCGGCCCCCACGGTGCGTCGACCCAGTGGAACGGCGGCGCGGGGACCGGAGGCATCGGCATCCTCCGATCATCCCACGCCGCGCGGCTGCGCGCGGCCGTCGCCGCGGAGCCACAGGTTGCCACCCGTGAACCGCCGTTACCTCTCCGCTTGGGATCTCGGAATCCGGAGTCGAGCGCAGACCCTGGCGTGATTTGCGTAAGTCATTGCTTTGACGTGAGTTGACGTCAGTCCTGGGTGTCGCTGGGACGATGGCCCGCCGCTTGCTCTCTGGGACGCTGCCGCGGCCGCACCGCGACACACACACGGAGGACATGCCCATGACCGTCAAGATTGTGCCCAGCAACGACCAGGCCAGCCCGGCCGGCAAGCTGGCCGACGCCGAAGTGCATTTCATCGCGGGTCCGCTATCAGGACTGAAGCTGATTGGTTTCTCGATCTGGGAGCGGCGCACGCCGACCGGCCGACGCAACGTCACGTTTCCGGCACGGACCTACTCGGTCAACGGCGAGCGCCGTAGTTTCGCGCTGCTGCGCCCGATCGCCGATCAGGACGCGCAGGATCGCCTGCGCGACCTGATCCTGTCGGCGTATCAGGAACACGAGGCCCAGAACGCGCTGGCGGGGTGAGCGCTCAGCGGCGGAGAAAGAGCCTGGTCGTGGGGATGCGGCGGCCAGCCCGGTGGCCGTCGCGGTCTCCGCTCAGCCAGACACGGGTGGTCACCGGCCGCCCGATCTCGGCCCGTGGCGGCCAGTCCAGCGCGGCGTCGTCGATGCCGGGCAGCCTGCGGCGGAGATCGGCCGCCTCCTGGTCGTCGAGGACGAACGCGAGCGATCGTCCCGCGCCATGCGCCCAGGTCACGACGCGCGCGAATGTCGGCGCATCGAGCAGGTCGGCCCGAAGCACCGGTCGACCGCTGTAGTAGGCGGCCGACGTGCTGTGCTGCCCGGCCAACACCACCGGTGCCGGCAGGGCATCGCGCACGAATGTGCCGGCGAGCTCGTACCGTGCCTCGCGTTCGCGCACAGCGAAGACGTCGAGGGCTCGTGCGCGCTGCAGGTTCGGTATGGCGATCGCCGTCACGACCACGACAAAGGCCGGGACGCGGACGGCCACTGGCAAGCGTGCCGACGCAGTGGCCAGCGCCCAGCCGGTTCCGACCGCCAGAGCGGCGAGCGCTGGCAGCACGAAGCGCAGGTAGGTCCACGAGTCGAAGGGTTGATAGACGAGGTAGATGCCGATGGTCACCGTGAGGAGCAGCACCAGTGGCAAGGGCCGGCGATCGGCGCGCAACCGCGCCAGCAGCGTCAGGGCGCCGGCCGCGAGCAGCAGCAGCGCCGGCCACGCCACGCTCTCGAACAGCCACTGGCGATACAGCGTCAGGTTGGCCGGCACGTGCCCGATCGCAAACAGCTCGGTGGCGCGACCGTATCCGGATTGCAGTGGCGAGCCGTACAGCCACCACTGCAGCGCGCCGACCACGCCGACGGCGACGCCGCCGGCACACGCCAGCACCGCGAGGCGCCAGTGGCGCTCCGCACCTGAGGCTGGCGCACGAGATGCGGCGTGGCACTCAGCCAGGACGGCCACGATCAGCGGCGCCAGGTTGGGCCGGATCAGGATCGCGAGTACGACGCACGTCGCCGACGCGGCGAGGTGGAGGCCAGAGCGTCCGCCGGCCAGCGCCAGCGCCAGCAGCCAGGCCGCCAGTGCCGGCACGTCGGACATCGGCTGCAGCGCCTGGAACAGGAACACTGGCGTCGAGGCCAGGGTCACGACCGCGACCGCCGCCGCGACGGAGCCTGCGGCGCGGGCCGCGACCGCGAACACGCCAACCAGCGCCAGCAACGC
>JACDAO010000451.1 GCA_013695405.1 Acidobacteriota bacterium
CCGGCCCGTGCACGACGCGGTGTCGCGCCGATCCCGGCGCGAAGGCGGCGGCGCTAGTTGCTGAAGCGGCCGCGACCGGTCCACCGACCGACGGTGTTCGAGCTCGATGTGGCCTGCGTCTGATCGATCCAGGCCGGCGCCGGAGAGCCGCAGTGTCCCAGCATGATGTCGATGATGTAGACCTGGGTGCTGTTGTTGCTCGGCCCGTTGCCCCAGTGGTAGTCGACGATGTCGCCAGACGGATCGTTGACGTTGCCACGCTTGCCGTTGTAGCCCCACCGGTTGTCTTCCTCGCGCAGCTTGTCGACCAGGTAGTCCATGAACTCCCAGGTGCCGCCACGTTCCTGGCAGGAACGACGCACCAGATCCGGCCGTGCCGAGAACGCGGCATTGACGATATTGATGCGCACCGGCAGCGGCAGGCGCCCATTGGGGGCATCCGGCGTGCGACGTGCGCCGGAGACCGGGGCCGCCGGCGTCCGGAACTCCCACATGCTGGACCAGGCACCGTACGCGTCGTCCAGTTCGGCACGAGCGCGCCACCGGTAAACCGTGTCGAACTTGAGCTGATTGGTGACGGGCCAGCTGGTCTGCCCGCTGCCTGCCGGGAGGAGCGGCTCGGCGATCAGCGTGCCGCCTTCGTACAACTGGAACCGGTGCGAGAGGGAGACCGTCGACGCATGGGTGGCGACCGCATTGGACACCGACAGCGTCGCCGGCAGCGTGTTGTTGGCGCCCAGTTCGAGCGTCGCGCCCGGGGCTGGCGCCGGGCTGCCCGGGGCGTTTGCCTTGAGAGTCGGCGTGCCGTCGGGCACAGCCGCGACGCCGCTGATGCCGGTAGTGCTGGTCGGCGCGACCGGATTGGACGAGTCGCTGCAGGCGGCCGCAGCCACGCACAGAACCACGAGGCCAAGTTGAAAGACGAGTTTCATCGTGAGGTGTCCTTGTTCGTCTGAAAGGTCGTCAGAACGTGACCCGCAGGCCACCGGTGAATTGCGCGCCGCCGTACTTGACCTCGGTCGGACCGGCCGCACCGTCCAGGTCGACCGAACCACCGGCGTAGCGAAGGCCGAGGGTGGCGCCAAGTCGGCCGAGAGAGCCGATCGAGAACGGCAGGTTGTAGGTGACGTCCGCGCCGACGTTGACCGTCGCCGCAGTCCTGGAGCTTCGGACGAACGACACGTCACTCAGGCCGACTGTGGCGAAGTCTGGCGAGGCGCCGGTTTCGGTGATCAGGGCATCGCGCGCGAACTCGTGCGAGACGCCCACGAAGGACGGGCCGAGCGAAACGCCGAGCGTGAAGTCCTCGGACAGCGGCACCATGTAGGTTGCCGACAGGTGGACCGCGTTCTCGACGTGCTGCAGGTTGTCGGCACGCAGTTCTTCTGCGTCACGGAACCGGTTGAGGAACAGCGGATGGGGCGCGCGGGCGCGGACGGCCGTTTCCATGTTGTCGGCAAAGCGCGTGTAGGTCAGGCCGACCACCACATTGCGCCAGACTCGCGCGCCGCCGCCGACACCGAAGACCGCGCCGCCGCCGTAAGGCTGCGAGGTGGCAATCGAAGCCTGCTCGTCGTAGATGGTGAAGGTCGAGGTGTCGGTCAGCAGGTGCGAGCCGCTCTGGCCGCCGCCGAACACCTGCGCATAGCCGCGGTTGTCCCATGGTGAAACCGGACCGGAGGACTGCTGCGCCGAGGTCAGCACCGGCATCAGCAGCAGTCCGCAGACAAAGATCGCTTCTTTACGCATAAATCGGCAGTCGAACTCCCGCTTCGAGATTCTGGCCCCGTATGATTTCCGCAGGTGCGAGGGTACGCGCGTCCGCTGGGAGGCGGACAACCGATTGTTGGTTAGCGGCGTGGCGGGTGTCAAACAGAACAGCAGGAGGGGCACACGAAAACAGGCCTCAGGCTACGGGCCACACGCAGCCTGAAGCCTGAAGCCTGAAAGCCCGAAAGCCCGAGGTGCGTCGGGCCCTCAGAACCGTCCGCGTCCGGTCCAACGGCCGATCGTGCCGCTGTTGGCTGTGGCCTGGGTCTGGTCGATCCAGGCGGAGGCCGGGTTGCTGCCGCAGTGTCCGACGATGACGTCGATGATGTAGACGTTGGTGGTGCCGTTGTCCGGCCCGGCCCCGAAGTTGTAGGCGACGATGTCGTGCGACGGGTCGCTGGCGTTGCCGCGCTTGCCGTTGTAGCCCCAGCGCGTGTCGTACGTGCGCAGCCGGTCGACCAGCCGATCCAGGAACTCCCAGCTGCCGCCATGGCTCTGGCAGGAGTTGCGCAGCGCGCCCGAGTACTGGCGCGCGACGTCGTCCACCAC
>JACDAO010000504.1 GCA_013695405.1 Acidobacteriota bacterium
GTCCCCATTTGCCGCTCAAGCCGAGGTCGCCAGCGTCGTCGCCCTCCCAGCGCGGTGACAAGCGACGGGCGTCGTTGTGCGCGCAGGTCACCGACGGAATCAGCTCGCGCACCGGCACGGCGCGCAACCCACGAAACATCAGCGGCGCGTACGTATCGAAGACCCAGCGGCCCGGCTGCAACGCCGGCCAGGCGACCGACACGCCAGTGCGGCTGGCCCGTCGCCAGAACAGGATCCCCATGCGGACGGCGTCGCCGCCACGAAAGCGCAACATCTGCAGGGGCAGCCGGATTTCGACCGCGTAACCGGTCGGGGTGGGTGCCCCGGCGCTGTCCCAGACCAGTCCGGCGACATGTCCTCGTGGCCCGAGACGGTGTTGATCATGTCGAGCTGGATGCCGCTCGGGTTGACCATCAGGTGGTACGACGTCTGCCCGGTGCCGAGCGTGTCGAGGCTGAGGCCGACCCAGTCGTCAGGAAATATGCTGAAGGCGATATACAGCGCCTTGTCGTCGTAGGTCACCCAGACGGTGGTCTGCTTCGGGATGGCGTCGCCATGCAGAGGGTTGTAGGACCGCCACTCGTCGCGGGTCGGCAGCGGCGTGCCGGTCCACGCGGCGTCGTCGAGCACGCCGTCGATGACCGGGGCGACGTCGATCAGGGTGGCGTCCGGCGTCCGGGCCGCCACGACCGCAGGCGCCGATGCAGGGACGACCGGCGCCTGGCCGAGCGCAGCGCTGACAATCAGGGGGATTGAAGCGACCGCCAGCCGCGCGGGCCGCACCCACCGCGCCACCTGGTGCGAAAAAACCTGCATGGGTACAGTAGACGGAAACCGGCACCGAAAGGTTTAGCAGATCATGGTGAACGTGCCGCTGCATTCGGCCGTCGCCGCATCCCACCTCGCGGCGTTGCTCGTCGCGCGAATATGCGAGGACGTTCTCACTCCCGCGCCTGGCGATCTGGGCGCGGCAACGCCCTCGGTGCCACGCGGCACGTTCACCACAGGCTGTTAGTGCCTCCCGGTTTGATCGCGGGGTCCGCGGGTCTGCAGCTCGTGCAGCACCGCGCCGAGCACCGCGGGGTCGACCGGTTTGGTCAGGTGCAGGTCGAAGCCGGCCTCCGAGGCCCGCTGCTTGTCGTCGTCGCTCCCCCACCCGGTCATCGCGACCAGCGTGGTGCCGGCCTGATCCGGGTCGTCGCGCACATGACGCGCCACGTCGTAGCCGGAGATGCCCGGCAAGCCGATGTCCAGGAACACCAGCGACGGGCGGAAGGTGGCCAGCAGGTCCAGCGCGGCTTCCCCTGAGGAGGCGATCGCGACGTCGTGGCCGTGCTCGACGAGCAGCAGCGACAGCAGTTCGGCGCCATCGGCGTGGTCGTCGACGATCAGCACCCGGCGGCCGGGCACCCGGGGCCGCGCCCGTTGCTCGATCGGGGCCAGGCGCTCGTCGGAGATGGAGGGTCCGACCTCGACCACTGGCAGCACCACCGTGACGCTGGTCCCGCGCCCGAGGCCGTCGCTGTGCGCGCTCACCGTACCGCCGTGCATCTCGACCAGACGACGGACCAGCGTCAGGCCGATGCCGAGCCCGCCCTGGGCGCGGTCCTGGGTCGGCCCGGCCTGCGTGAACATCTCGAACACCCTCGGCACCATGTCGACGCGGATCCCGACGCCGTTGTCGGTGACGCGGACGTGGACCGCGTCGCCGTGCCGCTCGCCTGTCACGTCGATGCGGCCACCGCGTGGCGTGTACTTGGCGGCATTCATCAGGATGTTGCTGAACACCTGCGACAACCGCACCGGATCCGCCATCAGCATGAGCCGACCGGCCGGCAGCCCGACCGACAAGTCGTGACTGGCCGCGTGGATCGCCGGTGCACTGGTCTCCACGGCACTGGCGATCACCGCGGCGACGTCGACAAGTTCGTGTTGCAGGTGGATCTTGCCGCGGTTGACCCGTGAGACGTCCATCAAGTCGTCCACCAGGCGGACCAGGTGCGACAGTTGGCGACCCATGACCGCGCGCGCCCGGGTCGCGACCACACTGTCCGGCGGCGTGCGATCGAGCAGCTCGAGGCCACTGCGGATCGGCGCCAGCGGATTGCGCAGTTCGTGGGCCAGCGTGGCCAGGAACTCGTCCTTGAGCCGGTCGGTTTCGCGCAGCGCGTGCTGCAGTTGCAAGCTCTCGACGTAGGACCACGACCGCTCGACCACTTCCTCGATCAGCGCGACCTCGGCCGGCTGCCAGGACCTCGGGTAGTCCTGTTGGACAACCATCAGCGCCAGCAGCCGGCCGTCCTTGACGCGCGGGCAGCAGACGAGTGCCTCGATGCCGAGGCTCGCGAAGGTGTCGCCGCCGTCCGCACCGCACAGTTCGGACGGCACGTCGTGGACGACCAGCGTGCGCCCGGCGTGCAGGTCGGCATACGCCCGCGGCCCGAACTGTTCGAGCCGGTAGGTGCCGGCCCAGCTCGGCCCGCGCGACGAGGTCCAGTCGTGCACGATCGTGAACTGGTCGCCGTCGTCGGTGACGCGGGCATACGAGCACCGGCCGGCGTCGAGGTGCTCGCCGAGGCTGCGGGCGGTCAGCGCCAGCACCGCCTCAGGCTGCGCCAGGGCGCGCGTCTCCTGCCCGAGCCGGTCGAGGAAGCGCAGGCGCCGCTCGCTCTCGCCGAGCGCACGCACCGCGCTGGCGCGCTGCTCCAGCAGCAGCGCCTGTTGCCGTTGCCGATCGTCGGCCTCGAGTTCGAGGGCGATCAGCCGCGCCAGCAGTTCGAACAGCGACACGACCTCGTTGCTGACCGGCCGGGGCTCCGGGTCGAGCGCGCAGAGGGTACCGAGAGCCTGGCCGTCCAGGCTCATCAGCGGCACCGCGATGTAGGTGTGGATGCCGTGCAGGAGCAGACCGGGATGTCCGCTGAACCTCGGATCCTGGCCGCCGTTGGCTACCAATAGCGGCGCGCGCGACTGGCTGACGTCGCGGCAATAGGTGGTCGTGACGTCGAGGGTCATGCCGACCTCGAGACCGAAGCCGGCGTCGTCCAGCACGGCGCACGCGGTCCAGCTCTCAGGCGTCACACGGGCCACGAGCGCCATCCGCAGGCCGGTGACCCGACACAGCACGTGCAGGGCCGCCTGCGCCGCTGGCAGGCGACTGATCGCGTCGACGATCGGGTCGCCAACAGGAACCAAGCCAGGGACTGGCGGCGGAGAGTGGTCCGGCATCTGGAGCGTCACGCGATACAAAGGTCGTGCAGCGGCGGTGCTCGCCCGCGCCAGCCCGGCGAAGCTCGCCGCCACGGCAAGGACGCTTGCGAGTATGCCACTGCACGGCCGGACCCACCCGGCTGGACCACACCGTGAGCCCAGCGACTATCTGGCCGGCGACGGGGTGATGTCGATCGTCTGCGCGACTGCCGCTTCTCTCGGCCGTCAGGGCCGGAACAACTTATCGTAGAAACCACTCACCTTCACGGTTACCGTCACCGGGCCGTCGTTGAGATTCTGCCAGAACCAGCCGTGATTGCCCGTCACGGGCGCCTCGAGCGCGCCATGCCCACTGGTCTGCGCTTCGTCCTTCGCATAGCTGGTGTACGCATCGTCGGCAGCGCCCGGGACTTCGCCGTGCATGTCGACGTCGACGCCACCTCCCATGGTCGTCCAGCTAAAGACGAGGTGCTGCCCCTGCCGCATGGCCGCCTTCACCTCCACCCCCTCGCCGGACTCGAGCGTCACCGCCATTTCGTCGGCCCGAAAGGGGGTGTCGCTCCTAACGAGCGCTTGCCGCACGTCGGGCGTGGTCTGGGTGAGGGATGGTTCCGACGTCGTCACCGTCGCGGTCGTTTCGGCCGGCGGTCGATAGAGGCCGGTGGCTCGACCCGTGCCAAGCGGATCGACGCCGTACTCGGCAGGCAAGACGATCGCCACGAGAATCAGGCTTGCGGCGACAATCGCCAGCACGGTGGCGCGCAGGACCTGTCGCGACGAAGGGAGCTCGGGTGTCGTCATGGTGAGTGTCTACTCGAGAAAGTATCCGGCGAGCTGGTAGCCGAACAGCACGAAGCCGCACGTCATGAGCACCACGTTGCTCGCGAAGGCCTGGCGCTCGAAGGCCGCGGTCCGCCGCCAGAACGCCATGCCGATGAGGATGACCGCCAGCGCCATGAACTGGCCCATCTCGACGCCGAGGTTGAACGAGATGATCTTGGCGACCAGCCCCGGCCGTGGCAAGGCGAAGTCCTGAAGCTTGGTCGCGAGGCCGAAGCCGTGAACGAGGCCGAAAATCAGGACCGCGGCCTTCGTGTTCGGCTGCACGCCGAACCAGCGGCGGAACGCGCCGACGTTGTCGAGCGCCTTGTAGGCGACCGACAACCCGATGACGGCGTCCACCAGGTAGGCATTGACGTGAACGCCACCGAGCACGCCGAACAACAGCGTCGCGCTGTGGCCGACCGCAAACAGCGTGACGTAGGTGCCAACGTCCTTGAGCCGGTACAGGAAGAAGATGACGCCAACGAGGAACAGCAGGTGGTCGTACCCCGTGACCATGTGCTTGGCCCCGAGGTACAGAAACGCCATCAGCCCGCCCCGCTCCATGAAGGCCCGGTCTGCGGCCGAGACGCCGTGCGCCGACAGGCGGGGCGCGGCGACCAGCAGCACCACGAGTACGACTGTCCACACCCGAACGATCATGCGCGTTGGCCGGCCTGGCGACACGCGAGCGCGCCCGACGTGGTCGACGACACCAGGGCCAGTGCGCGCCATCACGACGTCACGTCCTGGCGCTCTCCGGCAAACAGCCGATACAGCACAGGCAGCAGCAGCAGCGTCAACGCCGTCGATGAGAGGATGCCGCCGGCCACGACGGTGGCCAGCGGCCGCTGGACCTCGGCGCCGCGCCCGGTGGCCAGGGCCATCGGCAGGAACCCGAGCGATGCGACCAGCGCCGTCATCAACACCGGCCGCAGCCGCGCCACGGCCCCCTGCATCACCGCGTCCTCCACCGATTGGCCGTTGTCGCGCAACGTGTTGATGAAGGTGATCATGACGAGGCCGTTCAGCACCGCCACCCCCGAGAGGGCGATGAACCCGACCGCCGCGGAGATGGAGAACGGGATGCCGCGTACCCACAGGAAGAACACGCCGCCCGTCAACGCCAGCGGCACGCCGGTGAACACCAGCAGGGCGTCTCGAACGTTGCCAAACGTCATGAACAGCAACCCGAAGATCAGCAGCAGGGCAACCGGAACCACGATCTGCAGACGCGTCCGGGCCGACATCAGCTGTTCGAACTGACCGCCCCAGGTCGTCCAGTAGCCAGGGGGGATGGCGACGCCGTCGCGGATGCGCTGCTCAGCCTCGGCCACGAACGACCCGATGTCACGGCCGCGGACGTTCGCCGTCACGACGACCCGCCGCTTGCCGTTCTCACGGCTCACCTGATTTGGACCTGGTGCCACCTCGAAGTCGGCGATCGCGCCCAGAGGCACGAACCCGGCACCGGCGGCGACCGGGGCCACCTCGCCAGCGCCGGCGGCGCGGGGCAGCGGCACCGGAATGCGCTTCATCGCCTCCATGTCGGTGCGCAAGGACTCGGGGAGCCGTACCACGATGTCGAAGCGGCGGTCGCCCTCGAACACCTGGCCGACGGCCTTGCCCCCGATGGCCACCTCGATGACGTCCTGCACGTCGGCGACATTCAGGCCGATCCGCGCTAGTTCGGTATTCTTCAGGTGAATGGTGAGCACTGGCAAGCCGGTGGTCTGCTCGACCTTGGTGTCGGCGGCACCCGGCGCCGCGGCCAGCACGGCTTCGATGCGCGTGCCGACCTCGGCGAGCACCTCGACGTCGTCGCCGAACACCTTGACGGCCACATCGCTGCGCACGCCGGCAATCAACTCGTTGAATCGCATCTGAATCGGCTGGATGAACTCGTAGTTGTTGCCGGGAATCAGCGGCAGCTCGTTCTGCATCTGCTCGACGAGATCCGCCTTCGGGCGACGCGGATCCGGCCATTGGCTCCGGGCCTTGAGCATCACGTAGGTGTCGGCGACGCTCGGCGGCATCGGATCGGTGGCGATCTCGGCCGTGCCGATCTTGGAGAAGACGTAGTCGACCTCGGGGTACGTCTTGAACTTGCGCTCCAGCGTGTGTTGCATCTCGATCGCCGTCGTCAGGCTGGTGCCGGGGATGCGCAGCGCGTGCACGAGCAGGTCGCCTTCGTCCAGGCTTGGCAGGAACTCGCTGCCCAGGCGCATCGCCATGGCGCCGGTCACCAGCATCAGCACGCCGGCGATGGTCACGGTGGCCGCCCGATTGCGCATGGCAGCCGCCAGTGACGGCCGGTACGCACGTTCAGCCCACCTCACGACCGGGCTTTCCTTTTCGGACACGCGGCCCGTGACCAACAACGCGACGGCCGCCGGCACGAACGTCACCGACAGCACCATGGCGGCAAACAGCGCCGCCAGCACCGTGAACGCCATCGGGTAGAACATCTTGCCCTCGATGCCGCTGAGGGTCAGGATCGGCAGGTAGACGATCATGATGATGATCTCGCCGAACATGGTCGCTCGCCGGACCTCCTTCGATCCCTCGAACACGGTCTCGAATCGCTCCGCGCGGGTCAGCAACCGTCCCACCTCGTGCTGACGCTCGGCGAGGCGACGCATGCAGTTCTCGACGATGATGACCGCGCCATCGACGATGATCCCGAAGTCGAGCGCGCCCAGGCTGAGCAGGTTCCCGCTGACCCCCCACTCGACCATGCCGGTGATGGTGAAGAGCATCGACAGCGGGATGACGCAGGCCGCAATCAGTGCCGCCCGCAGGTTGCCGAGGAAGACGAACAGCACCACGACGACGAGCAGCGCGCCCAGCATCAGGTTCTCGCGCACCGTGTCGATGGTGGCGTCGACGAGCACCGTCCGGTCGTAGACCGTTCTGGCGACCACGCCGGGCGGCAGTGTGCGATTGACGTCCTCCATTTTCGCCGCCACGCGCTGCGCCACCACCCGACTGTTCTCGCCCATCAACATCAGCACCGTGCCGAGCACGACCTCCTGGCCGTCTTTGGTGGCCGCGCCGGTGCGCAGTTCGCTGCCGAAGATCACGTCGGCAACCGTGCTCAGATAGATGGGCGTGCCTTGATAGGTGCCGACGACGATGCGCTTGATGCCCTGGAGATCCTCGACCTGCCCCGGCGCCCTGATGAGGTACTGCTCACCGCTCCGCTCGATGTACCCCGCGCCGATGTTCGTGTTGTTCCGGCCGAGCGCCTCGAGGACGTCGGCAAACGACAGGCCGTGCGCACGGAGCCGGTCGGGGTAGGGCGTGACATGGAACTGTTTGGTGAAGCCGCCGATCGTGTTGACGTCGGCCACGCCAGGCACCGTCTTGAGTTGCGGCCGGATGATCCAGTCCTGGATCGTCCGCAGGTCCATGCCCGTGTACGGCTGCCCGTCGG
>JACDAO010000535.1 GCA_013695405.1 Acidobacteriota bacterium
CGCCCGAGCCGGTTGCGGTCGATGCCTCGCTGGCGACGGCTTTCGCGGCGATCCTCGCCGAGGAGCGGGGCGAGGGGCAGGCCGCCGTCGGCCCGGCGTCGTCGACGGTCGCGCCGGGCGTCAGCGACGTGTTCATCGAGGAGGTCGCCCGCCGGGTGGTGCAGCGACTGACCGACAAGGTTCTGCGCGAGGAGGTCACCGCTCGTGTCCTCGATGTCGCGGAACGGCTGATCTCGGCCGAAATCGAGCGGATCAAGACTGGCACCCGCTAGTGGGACGGAGCCCCGCTGCGGCACGCCCCTTGCGGCCCGGCGTTCGCCCCCCTACGATCAGCAGGTGATGTCAGAGGCGTCCAGCCAACCCCGATCGTTCGACGTTCCAGAAAAACCCGCCCTCGAAGGTCTCGAAGCCAAATGGCAGCCGCGCTGGGAGCAGCAGGGCGTCTACCGCTTCGACCGGACGCGCGCCCGCGCCGACGTCTTCTCGATCGACACGCCGCCGCCGACGGTCAGTGGCTCGCTGCACGTCGGTCACGTCTTCTCCTACACCCACACCGACATCATCGCGCGCTACAAGCGGATGCGTGGCCTGGCCGTGTTCTACCCGATGGGCTGGGACGACAACGGCCTGCCGACCGAGCGCCGGGTGCAGAACTACTACGGGGTGCGGTGCGATCCGTCGCTGGCCTACGACCCCTCGTTCGAACCACCGGTCACGCCCGGCAAGGCGCCGATCTCGGTCTCGCGACCGAACTTCATCGAGTTGTGCACGCGCCTGACCGAACAGGACGAGCAGGCCTTCGAGCACCTGTGGCAGCACCTCGGCCTGTCGGTCGACTGGTCGATGACCTACGCGACCATCGGCCGCCGCGCCCAGCGCATCTCGCAGCTGGCGTTCCTGCGCCTGCTGGCGCGCGGCCAGGCCTACCAGCTCGAGGCCCCGACGCTGTGGGACGTCGACTTCAAGACCGCGGTCGCGCAGGCCGAACTCGAGGACCGCGAGGTGCCCGGCGCGTACCATCGGATCCGCTTCGCGCGCGCCGACGGCGACGGCGTCGTCGAGATCGACACCACCCGCCCCGAGCTGATCCCGGCCTGCGTCGCACTGGTCGCGCATCCTGACGACGCCCGCTACCAGCCGCTGTTCGGCACCGAGGTATTGACGCCCCTGTTCGGGGTCCGCGTCCCGATCCGGCCGCATCCGCTGGCCGACCCCGAAAAGGGGACCGGCATCGCGATGATCTGCACCTTCGGCGATCTGACCGACGTCATCTGGTGGCGCGAGCTGTCGCTGCCGGTGCGGTCGATCCTCGAAGTCAACGGGACGCTGCGATCGATCGCCTGGGGTGGCGAGACCTGGCCGACCGACGACCCGGCGGCCGCCGAGGCCCACTACGCGCCCCTGATCGGACGAGGCGTGACCCAGGCCCGGACCCGGCTGGTCGAGCAGCTGCAGGCGTCCGGCGATCTGGTTGGCGAGGTCCGCCCGATTACCCACGCGGTCAAGTTCTACGAGAAGGGTGACCGCCCGCTCGAGATCGTCACCAGCCGCCAGTGGTTCATCCGCACCATGGATCAACGTGAGGCGCTGATCGGCCGCGGCCGCGCGATCGAGTGGCACCCGCCATACATGCGCGCTCGCTTCGAGAACTGGGTCGACGGCCTGAACGGCGACTGGTGCATCTCGCGCCAGCGATTCTTCGGCGTGCCGTTCCCGCTGTGGTACCCGCTCGGCCCCGATGGCGGCGTCGATCACGCACACCCCCTGTTGCCCACCGAGGCGCAGCTGCCGATCGATCCGTCGACCGACGTCCCGGCCGGCTACGACGCGTCGCAGCGCGACGTGCCCGGGGGCTTCAGCGGCGACCCCGACGTGATGGACACCTGGGCGACCTCGTCGCTGACGCCACAGATTGCCGCGGCATGGGGCGAGGACGACGATCTGTTCGCACGAGTCTTCCCGATGGACGTGCGGCCGCAAGCGCACGACATCATCCGCACCTGGTTGTTCTCCACGGTGCTGCGTGCGCATCTCGAGCAGGACACGCTGCCGTGGACCCATGCGGCCATCTCCGGCTGGGTGCTCGACCCCGACCGTAAGAAGATGTCCAAGTCCAAGGGCAATGTGGTCACGCCGCTCGGGCTGCTCGAGGAGCACGGCTCGGATGCGGTCCGCTACTGGGCGGCCAGCGGACGTCCCGGCGCCGACACCGCGTTCGACACCGGGCAGATGCGCGTCGGGCGTCGCCTGGCGATCAAGATCCTCAACGCGGCGCGGTTCGCGCTGGCGCGCGCCGAACCACTCGGCGCCATCACCGTCCCGGTCGATCGCGGCCTGCTGACCCGGCTGGCGGCGCTGGTCACCGAGGTCACCGACGATCTCGAAGGCTACGGCTACACCCGCGCGCTCGAGCGCACCGAGACCTTCTTCTGGGACTTCTGCGACAACTACCTCGAACTGGTCAAGGCGCGCCGCTATGGTGACCTCGGCGTCGCGGGTGCCGCGTCGGCCAACGCCGCGATGCTGGTGGTGCTCGAGACCCTGCTGCCGCTGTTCGCGCCGTTCCTGCCCTACGTCACCGAGGAAGTGTGGTCGTGGTGGCAGGAGGGCTCGGTTCACCGCGCGGCCTGGCCGACGGCAGGGGCCGTGCTCGCGCCGATCGGCGGACAACCCGACCCGGCAGGCCACGCGGCCCTGCAGATGGCCACCTGGGCACTCGGCGAGATCCGGCGCGCCAAGTCCGAAGCGAGCAAGCCGCTGCGCACGCCGGTCGTCGACTTCACAATCGCTGCGTCGGCCGACGACCTGGCGGCGTTCGAGGCGGCACGCGCGGATGTCGTCGCGTCCGGGTACGTGCAGCAGGTTCAGGCCAGCGTCGCTGACGGGCGCAGTGCGGTCGTCGTGCTCGGCGTCGAGCAGGACGTCGCTTCGAGGGAGACACGCGCGTGACCCTGCCGGTCCTGCCGCTGGACAAGGCGCTCTACCGGGAACTGGTCCGTCGCGCGCTGGCCGAGGATCTCGGCTGGGGCGATGCCACCACCGAAGGGACGATCGACGAGCACCAGCGCGGTCACGGGCGCCTGCTCGCCAAGCAGGATTGCGTGGTCGCCGGCCTCGACGTCGCCGAGGAAGCGTTCCTGCAACTCGATCCGGGGGCCGTGGTGACGCGGCACCACCAGGACGGCGCCTGGTGCCCGGCTGGCACGCTGGTGGCCGAAGTGACCGGCCGCGCCCGTGCGCTGCTGACCGCCGAGCGCGCCGCGCTCAACTTCATGCAACGGCTCTCCGGCATCGCCACGCTGACCCGCAGCTACGTCGCGGCCGCGGCCGGATCTCGTCTGGTCATCCTCGACACCCGCAAGACGACGCCGACCCTGCGCGTGCTCGAGAAGTACGCCGTCCGTGCCGGTGGCGGCACCAATCATCGCTTCGCCCTCGACGACGGGATTCTGATCAAGGACAACCACATCGCCCTGGCCGGCGGCGTGATCGAGGCGCTGACCCGGATGCGCAGTGTCGGCCAGGACATGGTCATCGAAGTCGAAGTGCGGACGCTGGACGAACTCGATGCGGCCCTGGCCTTCGGCGCGACGCGCGTGCTGATGGACAACATGGACGTGGCGACCCTGGCCGATGCGGTGCGGCGCGCCACAGGGCGCGCGCAGATCGAGGTCTCGGGAGGCGTCACCGTCGACCGGGTGGCGGCGATTGCCGCGGCCGGCGTCGACTTCGTGTCGGTAGGTGCCTTGACGCACTCGGCGGCGTCGATTGACCTCAGCTTCAAGATCGCTGCCGCGCCGTGACGCTCGATCCAGCTGGCTGGCTCGCCGCCGTGCGCGAAGGCGTGGCCGCCGCGGCACCGCGGGCGGGCGTATTCGCCGACGCGGTCACCGCGCTGCTCGACACCGGCTCCACCAATGACGACGTCGCACGACTGGCGTGGTCGGGTGCGCCCGAAGGCACCACCGTGATTGCCCGGCTGCAGTCGGCGGGCCGGGGCCGACGCGGTGCGACATGGCATTCGCCGGCGGGCGGGCTGTACCTGTCGAGCCTGTTGCGCCCGGATTGCTGGCCATCGCTGCAGTCCGACGCGACCTCGCCAGCGAGTTCGCTGATCACCCTGATGGCTGGCGTGGCCGTCGCCCAGGCGGTGCGCGACGTGTCGCTGACGGCGGTCGAACTGAAGTGGCCCAACGACGTGATGGTGCGCCCGCGATCCGGCGAGGGCTGGCGCAAGCTGGCCGGGATCCTCGCCGAAGGCGCCAGCGACGGGCAGACGATGCGCAGCGTGGTGCTGGGCATCGGGCTCAATCTCACCGCGGTGCCGGAGGCGCCGGGCGACGTGCGCGTGCGGATGATCTCGCTGTCCGAGGCGGCGGGCATGCCGGTCTCGCTGGCCGACATGCTGCGCGCGCTGCTGGTCCGGCTGCGCGCCGGCCGTGACGCCCTGGCGGACGGGGCCGAGGCGATGATCCGCGCGCAGTGGCTGGCGCTGGCGCCGTCGGCCAATGGGACGTCGGTCGATTGGGAACAGGATGGGCGGGTACGGCACGGCGTGACGTCAGGTATCGACCAGCGCGGCGCCCTGCAGGTGCGCCTGGCGGACGCCATCGTCGCCGTCCACGGGGGCGCGGTCCGCTGGCAGCCTGACGCGCAGGAGGTGTCGTGAGCGCGACCGGTGCGGCCCAGGACGGCCCGGTCGACATCGGCGCATTCTGCCGCGACGTCGAGGCGCACCTGTGCCGGGTCAACGGGGGCCATCTGGTGCGCATCGTCGGGCCCTCGTTCGAACTGGTGGCGCGCTGGGCCCGCGAGGGCGTGCCGTTGCGCGTGGTCGAGCACGGCGTCGAGCGGACCGTCGCCCGCCTGACGGCGCGCGGACCGCGGCGGCGGCCGGTCAGGATCGAGTTCTGCGAGCACGACGTCCGCGACGCCTACCAGCAGTGGCGTCGTGCGGTCGGCGTCCACGTGCGGGTGCATGCGACGTCATCGCATCCGGAGGAGCCGTTCAGCGCCGATCCGGTCTCGACGTCGAAAGCTCCGCCGCTGCCCAGGCACATCGAGCGCGTCCTGCTGCGCCTGTCGTCGGCCAGGGCGACGCGGGAGCTGCCGCCGCCGCTGCAGCAGGCGATCGACGAGGCGATCGGCCGGATCGATCAGGCGCTCGACGCCTCGCGGGGCGCCCGCGGTCCGGCCCGGCAGGCGGTGGTCGACCAGTTGCGCGAGATCGAGGCGGCCCTGACGCTGGCGGCGATGGTCGCGTTGCCCGCCGCCGACCAGCAGCGTTTGCGTGCACAGACCAGCGACGAACTCGTGATGTATCGCAGCCAGCTGCCCGCCGACGCCTACCGCGCGGCCGAACAGGCGCTGCTGGGGCAATTGGCGCGGCGCCATTTCGTGTTGCCGCAGGTGGGGATCGATGGCTGATGCCGAGACGGTGATGCTCACCCTGGAGAAGCCGGTGGCCGGGGGCCGGTCGCTGGCGCGTCTTGACGGCCAGATTCTCCTGGTCAGCGGCGGGATTCCTGGCGAGCGCGTGCGCGCCGTGATCGAGCGGCGCGGCAAGGGGGTGGCGTTCGCGCGGGTCGTCGAAGTCGAAGACGGCTCCGCCGACCGGATTACGCCGGCGGTGGACCCGGGCTGCGGCGGGCTGGCCTTCGCGCACGTCCGCCACGACCGACAGCTGACGCTCAAGCGAGAAATCGTGCAGGACGCCCTGGTGCGGATCGCGCGGCTGGCGGATGCGCCGCCGATCGCGGTGGTCGCCTCACCCGAGCACGGCTGGCGGTCGCGGGCGCGCCTGCACGTCAAGGAGGGAGCGGTCGGCTACTTCAAGGAAGGCACGCACGAGTTGTGCGACGCGGGCCCGTCGGCACACC
>JACDAO010000579.1 GCA_013695405.1 Acidobacteriota bacterium
CGCCCGAGATCATCCAGACCGAGACTGGCGCCCGTGAGGGTGTGCTCCGCGCCGACCAGATTGAGAAGCTGTCGATCATCGGCCGCAGCTCGCTCGAGTTGCTCCGAATCCTTCCCGGCGTCGTCGCGCCCGATCAGAGCCGACTCGAAAGCGTCGGCTTCAACAGCGGCGCGAATGGCACCAACAACTACACGGTCAACGGCATTCGCGGCCAGAACAACACCGTCAGCCTCGACGGCTCCTCGCTGATCGACATCGGCGCCAACAACGGCACCATCGTCACGCTCAACAACGACATGGTGCAGGAGGTCAAGGTCCAGAGCAGCAACTACGCGGCCGAGTACGGATCCAGCGGCATGAGCGTGAGTGCTGTGACCAAAGCCGGCACCTCCCGCTACCGCGGCACGCTCTACGACTACATCCGCGACTACCGTTTCGGCGCCAACGACCGCTCCAATTCCATCGCCGGCGTCGAGAAGCCCAAGAGCACGTTCCAGTATCCCGGTGGCAACATCGGCGGCCCGATTGTCATCCCGGGCCTCGACTTCACGAGGAACCGCGACAAGCTCTTCTTCTTCCTCGGGTACGAGTACCAGTACCAGAAGGTGGACTCGGGCACGCGATTCACCTCGGTGCCTACTCCCGCGATGAAGCGCGGCGACTTCAGCGAGCTGCTGGCGGGCACCGGCCAGAACCTCAATATGCCGCAGGTGGTCAACCTCCCCGGGGGGGTGACGGGCGCAGGCACGCCCGCGCCGGGCAACAACGTGTCGCCGTTCATCCATCCGCTCGGGCAGTACCTGGTGAACCTGTACCCGGACCCCAACCACGTGGACCCGACCAACAGGTTCAATTACGTCTACAGCGCGCTGGAGCCGCAGAACCGCAACGATCTGAAGGTGCGGCTGGACTACAACATCAGCAACAACACGAAGGCGTACGTCCGCGTGGCGCAGGAGAGCGAGAAATACGACCAGCCGCGTGGCGGCTGGTGGGGACCCTCGCAGGTGGCGCTGCCGACGCCCAACGTCGCCGACAGCGGCGGGCGCAGCTACTCCTTCAACCTCGTGAACGTGCTCGGACCCACGGCCACCTCGGAGGCGCTGGTGAGCTACAGCCGTCTCAAGCTGGACCACTTCTACAAGGATCCGTCACGCATCCGCAAGGACTCGGTGGGCATCGACTTCGAGGGCATGTTCCCCGGAGAGAGCCCCTACCTGCCGCTGCAGACGATTCACAGCTGGGGCGGCAGCCAGGTGGGGGATCTGTGGTCGCCAACCAACGACGTGTTCGCGTACAACGACGCGCTGCAGCTCTCCTACAAACTGACGAAGATCGTCGGTGCGCACGGTCTGAAGTTCGGGACCAGCGCCACCCGGTTGACGAAGGAACAGAACTTCCAGAACGAGGAGAACGTTCAGCTCATCTACGCAAACTGGGCGCCCGGGAGCACCGGCAACACGGTGGCCGACATGCTGATCGGCAAGTTCGCCCAGGCCGAGCAGGGCACGCGAATTCCGGTTGGCAACTTCCGCGCCTGGAACTTCGATGTCTTCGCGCAGGATTCCTGGAAGGTGCGATCGAACGTCACGCTGGAATACGGGATGCGCATGGGCTACATGCCCAACAACATCGAGGTGAACGGCCTCGGCGGCGTGTTCAACCCGGCGCTGTACGACCCGAATGCTGGGACATTCCTCGACCCGGGCACGTTCCAGCGCATCAACGGCTATCAGTATGCGTCCACCGGAGAGGTGCCGCTCAGCCTGGTGCCGAATCGCGACCCGTTCTGGATGCCGCGCGTCAACCTGGCGTGGAACATCGACGGCGAGGGCAACAACGTCCTGCGCGGCGGCTACGGCCTCTTCGTGAACCGCCCCATGGGCAACGTCGAGTACGACACGACGCTGCGCATCGCGCCGAATGCTTACCGCACAAGTGCGTCCGCCGGCGACTTCGCCAGCCTCGCGGGCGGAGCCGGTCTGAACTACGACACGCTTCGGCTGGTGAACGGCTACCAGCGAGCGGGGTCGGGCGCCTATTCGGTCAGCACGCCCAGCCTTGAATCGAGCGACAACACGTGGCCGACCACCCACAGCTTCAGCGTCTCGTACGCGCGCCGCATCCCGTTCGGGCAGGTGCTGGAAACGGCGTACGTGGGCACGCGCGGACGCGATCTCGTCAGCCGCAGGGATTCCAATGCGATTCCGCTGGGCGGACTGCTGAACGGCGGCGTGATCGGGAATGCGAACCTGAACGACCCGGTACACCGCGTGGCGGCCGCCACGACGGTGGTCAACCAGTTCCGTCCGTACCGGGCGTTCTCCGGTGTGACCACGTTCGAGTTCCAGGGTGAGTCCAACTACAACTCCCTGCAGGTGACGCTGAGCCGCCAGTCGAGCAGCCGGCTGTCGTACTTCGCCACGTACACCCTGTCGCGCAACGAGGGGACGCTCGGCGGCGAGTACAGCACGCGCGACCCGATCGACCCGAACCGCACCTACGGGATCCTCGAGAGCGACCGCACGCACATCTTCAACCTGTCGTGGAATGCGGTGCTGCCCGACCCGGTCCAGGGCGGCAACCCGATCCTGGGCGCCGTGCTCAACGGATGGCAGCTGTCGGGCATCTCCACGGTCGCGAGCGGCATCCCGATCCGTCTGCGGTTCACCGGCGACCTCAACTCGTCCGGCATCGCGCGGGCCGTGTTCGGCACGCCGTCCTTCGTCGGCGGACAGGGCAGCGGGCCCTTCGCGCCGATCTTCGTCAGCGACCCGCGGCTCAGCACCAACAAGGTCGGCGAGAAGCTCTTCGACATCAACTCGATCCGGATCCCGGATCTGGCCGCTGGCGAGCTCGGAGAGTTCACGCCGTCCTACAACCTGCGCTACCCCACGCGCATGACGCACGACCTGACGATCTTCAAGGACTTCCGACTCGGCGGAGATCAGCGCCTGCAGTTCCGGGCCGGTTTCTTCAATCTCTTCAACATGGCGTACGTGGGGACCAGGCCGGACCTCGGCAATGACTTCGACCTGACTCTCGAGACGCGCTGCCTGGCGCGCGTCAATGGCGTGCCCAACGGCACGGGCGGAACCGTGAACAACGTCTGCGACCCGTTCGGCGGGTTCGAATTCACCCCCAACACCATCGCCAACTTCGGCAAGATCAACCTCAAGCGCGGCCGCCGGGTGGTGGAATTCGCGCTGAAGTACTACTTCTAGCGAACGCCGAAACGACGGCCGAACGTCGACGGCGGACACCGAACGCGGAGTCTCGAGGGCTGGCGCAGGAACTCCTGCTGCCAGCCCTTTTTTGCTGGGTCCGGACTGCGGTTATCACGCCTCGCGTAGCCGCCGGGCGTAGCCGCCGGACTTGTCCGGCGGGCAC
>JACDAO010000583.1 GCA_013695405.1 Acidobacteriota bacterium
TGGCCAGCGTCGGCACCGATGGCATCGACGGCCCGACCGACGCCGCCGGTGCCTGGGCCCACTCCGGCACGCTGGCCGCGGCGGCCGAGCAGTCCCTGGACTGGCAGGCGCTGCTCACGGCCAACGACAGCTACGAACTGCATCGCCGGCTCGGCACCTTGCTGCGCACCGGTCCCACTGACACCAACGTCGGCGACGTGCAAATCGTGCTGGTGTATTGACGGGCCGACCTCTCAGCGACCAGCCTCAGGGCTCCGGCGTACTGCGGTAGACCTCGCCGAGCAGGTTGCCGGCGAGCGCTGCGCGCGCGGCGGCCTGTCCGTCGGTGGCTGTTGCGGCGGCGGCCGTGCCCGGGTCGGTATTGGGGAACAGCCCTTGCGCCTCGCGCAGCGCCTGCGCCGCCTGATCGATCTTCGCGGCTTCGTTGGGGGGCAGGTCGTCCGCGCCGTCGGTCTTGAAGGCGTCAAGCAGCCGCAATGCCTCTCGGACGTGCCCGGTGGCGTCACCGAAGTTCGATCGCGACAAGGCGACCCGCGCGTCGAGCGTGCGGACGCGCGCTTCCGATAGACGCAGCCGCAGCATCGCGCGGTCGCGGGATACTTGCGCAGGGTAGGCCTGGTACCAGCCGAAGAGGACCCCCATGAAGGCCCCCACCAGTACACCGATCGCTACTTGCCCCCACAGCCGTCCTCGAGTCATGGCATCAGGGTAGCAGGGCTCGAGCCCCAAGGAGGTAGGCGCCGGACTTGTCCGGCGCACCCAACCCTATTTCAGAATCGCCGCCGTCACCTCGACCGTCACGATGCGATCAGTGGCGGCGTTGGCCGATCGGGCCGCAATGACAGGTGTGCCAGGCGTGAGCAAAAACGTCAGGGCGTCGTTGATGGTGGTGTACGCCGGCCGCGGCGCCGCCGCAGCCTTCTCGTCCACCGTGGCGGGAGCCGGTCGCCCCTCGCTCGCGAGTGGATTCATGGCACTCACGCTCTGGTAGACGAAACGCAATTCGAGGAGCACCCGCTGATCGGGGGTCACGTTCACCGAGGCGTCCACGTTCAGGGGCAGATCGCGGATATTGCCGTTGGCGATGGGGACGCTGGCCGTGCTCCGGACACCGCTGGAACGTCCGTCCGCCACCACCAGGGAGACGACCTTCTTCTCGGGGGCGGCACTGCCACTCTGCTCCGTGATGGTGACGTCGATCTTCACGTTCCGAGAGGGCACGGGACGACGTTCAGCCGGATGCGGCAGAGCGGCAGGGGGAGTCGGCGGCGTCTCTCGCTCCGCCTGAGGTGCTTGCACCGGCCGCGGCGGCTCAGGTGCGCGGGCTGACTGCGCGGCGCGTGGGGCACCCCCCGCCTGCGCGGCGTGTGGTGCTTCCGGGGCTTGCGGTGCGTCCTGAGTGGACACTGTCAGGCCGAGGGCCGCGGTGGCGATGAGTGCGAGGGCAATGGACTTCACGGTGTCTCCTCTTCGTCGAGCGGTGCAATCACGATGGGCGGCAGCGGGATTTCCGCTGGCACGATGTCTTCGAGCGGCGCGAGCGGCGCCATCACGATCGCCGCTGGCGCGATGTCTTCGAGGTCGGTCGGCGGTAGGCCGGTCGGCACCGGCGCCCACGCCATGACGGGCGCACGGGGCTCGCGTCCCGATCCGGTGATGCGCGAGTGGGCCGGGCGGGGCGCTGCCTCGAATGCCCCGGGCCTCAACGTTGCGAACTCGGCAAACGGATCCATGGCCCAGTACGCTTGCGGCGGCAGCACCGGCCGATCGATGTCCCGCACGGCACCCCACCCCGTGGCCTGGTGGGGCCGGCTCGCCCCTCGGTCCGGCCACGTCCTTGTCGACCCGAACGCGGACGCGGAACTTTCAACGTGCGCGACGTGTGGCAGAGCCACTCGGGTCCGGCCGGCGTGCCATGACGCTCCGAGCATGACGATCGCCGTCGCGGTGATCGGTAGCACCCACGGCAGCCTCAGGTAGCCGGCGACCACTGGCGGACGGCTCGGAGGGCCGGCCGTGACGGCCGACGTGCGTGCCAGTACCTGCGCGACGTGGGGGCGCGGCGGCTGCGGGCGAGCCAGTGCCTCGAGGGCGGCGTCAATGTGCGCATCTGCGCGGTAGTCGGGCGAAGTCATTGATGGCACCCATCGTCGAGATAGCACTACGGCCGCGCCAGTCGCGCACGCAGCATCCGTCGCGCGTCGCTGACCCGCCACTTCAACGTCCCCACCGGCACCCCGAGCAGCGCCGCTGCCTCGGCGTACGGCAGGTCCTGCGTCGCCATCAACAACAGCGCATCCCGATGCGCTCGGGGAAGTCCTTTCACCAGCCGCTTCACGCGTGCTCGAGCGGCCTGGTCGAGGACGTCGGACTCGGCGTCGGCCTCCGTCGAGACCAACTCGATCGTCGCGCGATCCTCCGGGTCGGCGGCATCGTCCACGCGCAGCATTCGCAGCCACCCCACCACACTCCGCCGCCGATCCAGCGCCTTGCGCCACGCGATGGTGAGCAGCCAGGTGCGGAACGACGATTGGCCGCGAAATGCCGCAAGCGCCTGCCACGCCGCGATCCACGCCTCCTGCGCGGCATCGTCGGCCTCCGCCCGGGAGACCAGGGCCGCGTGCGCCGCCCGGAAGACTGCGCCGTGGTGCCGGTGCACGAGCTCGGCCCAGGCGTCCTCGGCCCCTGCCCGGGCGCGGGTCACGAGGTCGCTGTCGGTCACCGACCCTGTAGACTGGGCCTGCCAGCCGATGGTTGGAAAACCTGCCTCCATGACTCCTGACGACCTCCTGCACCGCATCCGCGAACGCCTCACGCATCCCTCGACCGTCAAGGAGCTGATGCGCGTCCTGAAACTGCCGAAGGCCGAGGCGCCGGGGGTCCGGCGCTCGCTCAAGACGCTGGTGCAGCGAGGTGCGCTGATTGAAACACGCGGCAGCCACTACGGCGTGCCCGAGCTGATGGACCTGGTCGCCGGCCGGATTACCGTGCACCCGAACGGGTTCGGGTTCGTCCGCGCCGACCATCCGGTCGAGGGCGTGACCGGCGACGTCTACGTGGCCGGGCACAACCTCCACGAGGCGATGCACGGCGATCGGGTGCTGGTCCGGGTCGAGCGCCATGGTGCCGACGGACGGTCCGAAGGCCGGATCGTCCGGATTCTCGAGCGCAGCGGCAACACCACGGTTGGCCGATTCGATCGCGACGACCGTGGCCTGCTGTTCGTCGTGCCGTTCGACAAGCGGCTGTTGATGGACCTGCAGATTCAGGCCGGCGACGAGCTCGACGCGATCCCTGGCCAGATGGTCGTGGTCGAGATCACTCGCTGGCCGACGCCTGGCCGCAACGCGCTCGGCCGCGTGGTCGAAGTGATTGGCGACCTCGAGGCGCCTGGCGTCGACACCCAGATCATCATCCGCAAGCACGGCATTCCCGATCGCCACTCGGACGAGAGCCTGGCCGAGGCGGCGAAGCTCGGGGTCGAGATCGATCCGGCCGACATCGCCGGGCGCACCGACTTCCGCTCGGACGTCGTGGTGACCATCGACGGCGAGCACGCGCGTGATTTCGACGACGCGGTCTCGGTCCAGCGACTGGAGAACGGCCATTACCTGCTGAAGGTGCACATCGCCGACGTCGCCCATTACGTTCGCGAGGGCAGTGCGCTCGATCGCGAGGCGGCCGAGCGGGCCACGTCGGTCTACTTCCCCGAGCGCGCCGTCCACATGTTCCCCTCGGACCTGGCGACCGGCCTGTGCAGCCTGCGGCCGCGCGTCGACCGGCTGGTGCAGTCCTGCGTGATGGAGATCGACGGCCGCGGTCGGGTGGTGGAGTCGTCGCTGCACGATGGCGTGATCTTCAGTCATGCGCGCATGACCTACACCGAGGTGCACGGGATTCTCGGCGGCGACGAGGCGCTGCGCGACACCTACCGCAACCTGATTCCGCACTTCGACCGGATGCACGAGTTGTTCGCGATCCTCAACATGCGCCGCAAACGGCGCGGATCGATCGACTTCGACCTGCCCGAGGCCAACATCGTGCTCGACGAGGACGGCCAGATCGAGAACATCCTGGTCGCCGAGCGCAACGTCGCGCACCGCCTGATCGAGGAGTTCATGCTGGTCGCCAACGAGACCGTGGCGGCCTTCCTCGACGAGCACGAGGTGCCGACGCTGTACCGCGTCCACGAGACCCCGGACCTGCTCAAGGTGGAGCACTTCGAGGAGTTCATCGCCACGCTGGGCTACAGCCTGGCGGCGCCACTGAACGCGATCAAGCCGCGCCATTTCCAGAAGCTGGTCGAGAAGCTGCGCGGCAAGCCGGAGGAGCGTCCGGTCGCCACCCTGATGCTCCGGACGATGCAGAAGGCGCGCTACGACACAGCCTGCCTCGGGCACTTCGGCCTGGCCGCCGGGGAATACGCACACTTCACCTCGCCGATTCGCCGCTATCCCGACCTGATCGTCCACCGCACGTTGCGCGAGTTCAGGCACGGCCTGCTCACCGAGGCCTTGCACGAGGAGCGCGTCGAGGAACTGCCCGACGTGGCCCGGCACACCTCGGAGATGGAGCGGCGCGCCGACGAGGCCGAGAACGAACTGGTTGCCTGGAAGAAGGTCCGGTTCATGGCCGACAAGGTCGGCGAGGAGTACGACGGCATCATCACCGGGGTCGCACCGTTCGGGCTGTTCGTGCAGCTGACCGAGCACTACGTCGAGGGCCTGGTCCACATCTCCAGCCTGGCCGACGACTACTATCGCTTCCTCGAGCGCGTCCACCAGCTGCGTGGCGAGCACACCCATCGCGTGTTCAAGCTCGGCGACACCGTGCGCGTCCAGGTCGTCCGCGTCGACCAGGAGCGCCGTCAGGTCGACCTCGCCGTCGTCGACGTGCTCGAACGCCTGCGCGCGTCCGAACGCAATCGCGGCGCGCGTACCAGCAGCGCTCGTCCGAAGAAGGACCAGCCGCGCAGCACCGGACGGCCCGGCAAGCGCGAGCGCGCCGTCAAGAAGGCGACGCGCCGCCGATCCTGATGCACCTGACGATCGCGACCGCGGGCCACATCGACCACGGCAAGAGCGCGCTGATCGAAGCGCTCACCGGCACACACCCTGATCGGCTGCCGGAAGAGCAGGCGCGCGGCATCAGCATCGAACTCGGGTTCGCGCACGCGCGGGTCGGCGACGACGTGCTGTCGTTCGTCGACGTGCCCGGACACGAGCGCTTCGTGCGGACGATGCTGGCCGGGATCGGCGGCATCGATGCGGTGCTGCTGGTGGTGGCGGCCGACGAGTCGGTGATGCCGCAGACCCGCGAGCACGCGGCGATTTGCCACCTGCTCGACGTACCGACCGGCGTGGTCGCTCTCACCAAGATCGATCTCGCCGACGCAACCCTGCAGGCGATCACAACCGCCGAAATTCACGATCTGCTGACCGGGACGCGGCTGGCGTCGGCGCCGATCGTGCCGGTCTCGGCCCGCACCGGCGACGGCATCGCCGAATTGCGTGCCGCGCTGCTGCGTTGCGCGGCCAACCGGCCACGCCGCGATCGCGAGGCTCCAGCACGCCTGCCGATCGATCGCGCCTTCACGGTCAAGGGCTTCGGCACGGTCGTGACCGGCACGTTGTGGTCGGGCACGCTCGACCTGGAGCAGAGCGTGGCGCAGTGGCCGGTCGGTCGCGACGTCCGGGTGCGTGGGCTGCAGGTGCACGGTGCGGCGGTCGGCCACGCCGTCGCCGGGCAGAGGGTGGCCGTGAACCTGGCGGGTATCGGTCATCATGAGGTCGCCCGCGGCGACATGCTGGTCGGGCCAGGTGGCGTGTTGGCGTCCCGGTCGCTCGACGTCGAGCTGACGCTGCTGCCCGGTGTATCCGCGCAGCGTCACGGCGCCAGGGTGCACGTCCATCTCGGCACGGCGATGAGCCTCGGGCGCATGTTGCTCGCGCCCGCGGCCTCGCCCGACGACGGCACCGAGCGTCGGCGCCTGCTCGGCGGCCACACCCGCCG
>JACDAO010000586.1 GCA_013695405.1 Acidobacteriota bacterium
TTTGCTCCCCTCGCCGAGCAAGCCCAGGTGGCCCTGCACCTGGCACCATCGACCGAGTTGCCTTGGGTCGCGATGGATCACGCTCGCATGAGGCAGGCTCTGGCCAACGTCGTAGGAAACGCACTGAAGTTCACACCACGCAACGGGAGGATCACCATGGGGGCTGATGCGAAAGGCGATTCAATGGTGATTTGGGTGAGGGACACCGGGCCAGGCATTCCCCCGGAACAACTCGCGCACGTTTTTGAACCCCACTGGCGCGCACCGGGTTCGGTGCCCGGGGCTGGCCTTGGCTTGTCTATCGTGCGCAGCCTGGTGGAAGCTCATGGAGGCGAAGTCTCCATCGATAGCGTTATTGGTAAAGGTACGGCGCTTACCATGAGTTTGCCGCTGCCCAGAGGCCACGCCTCATTCGAGTAGGCCACCAACGAGGGTTCCTCACGCGCCGCTTGACAAGCGGGAGCTCTCCCCATAGCGTCTATGGGGAGACGCCATGCCGCCACTGACCCTGCTCCAGGGCACACTCGATCTGCTCGTCCTCCGATGTCTCGCAGACGGGCCTCGCCATGGGTACTTGATCGCGTCGCAAATCCGCGAGCACACCAGTGGGGACCTGCGCGTCGAGGAGGCGGCGTTCTACCAGGCCCTGCACCGGCTCTTTCGGCAGCGCCTGCTCGAAGCCGAGTGGGGGCCGTCCGAGAACAACCGCCGTGCGCGCTTCTACTCCCTGACGCCCAGCGGTCGGAAGCGTCTGCGCGACGAAACCGGGAACTGGCGCCGGTACGTGCGCGCCATCGACGCCGTCCTGCAGGGCTCCTGAGCCATGCACAAACGCCGCCCCTTCTGGTTCCTGCGCCGCCGCGACATCGAATCCGAGGTCGACGAGGAACTGCAACTGCACCTCGACATGCGCGCCGCACAACTGCAGGCCGAAGGACTGCCAGCCGAGGAGGCCAGGAAGATGGCCGTTCGCCAGTTCGGCGATCTCGAAGCGACGCGCCGCTATTGCCGGCGGCAGGATGATGCGAGGGAGAACGTGATGCAACGCACGCTGCTGTTCCAGGACGTCGTTCAGGACCTCCGCATCGCGGTGCGCAGCCTGCTGCGGGCGCCGGTCCTCGCGCTGACCATCGTGACGTCAGTCGGCCTCGGCCTTGGTGCCACCGCGGCGATCTTCAGCGCGGTCGACGCGGCGGTGCTGCGGCCGTTGCCGTACCCACAGGCAGACACGCTCGTGCGGATCTACACCGACGCGCCGCCGTTCAAGTTCCCCTGGTCCGTGGCCGACTACCTGGCGTTCGCCGAGCAGCAGACGCAGTTCGAGCATAGCGCGACCTATTCCAATCGCGCCGTCAGCTTCCACGACGGTGACAGCGCCGAACTCCTCCAGACACGCATCGTCTCGTGGGGGTTCCTGTCCGTGCTGGGCATCACACCCGTCGCTGGCCGCGACTTCACCGAGCAGGACGGCCGCGTGGGCGCGCCCCTGGTGGCCGTCGCCAGTCATGCGTTCTGGCAGCAGCGGCTCGGCGGCCGCAGCGACGCGGTCGGCAGCCCGCTTCGCCTCGACGGTGCCGAGTACACCCTCGTCGGCGTGCTGCCGCCGTCCAACGGTCCCCTCGAACGGCGATTCGACCTCTTCCTGATTCAGCAGTTCACCCCGCCGCTCCGCAAGGGTCCGTTCTTCCTGTCGGTCATCGCGCGCCTGCCTCGCGGCGCGCACCCGTCGGCGGCAACGAGTGAGCTGCGCGCGATCAACCGCGGGCTCTTCCCGATGTGGCAATCGTCGTACCAGGACGATTCGGCGTCGTGGAACATGGAGGATCTGCGGACGAACCTCCTCGGTGACGTGAGCACGCTGGCAGGACTGGCGCTCACCGCGGTCGCCCTGGTCTGGTTGATTGCCTGCACGAACGCGTCGAACCTCCTGGTGGGACGTGCGACCGGCCGACTGCCTGATCTCGCCATACGGACCGCGCTCGGCGCGTCGCGGGGACGCCTCCTGCGATATCTCCTGGCCGAGAGCGCGGTGCTGGCCGCGGCATCGGCGGTCGTCGGCCTCGGCATCGCCTGGGTCGGCATGCGCCTGCTCGAGGCGTACGCGGGCGAATACTTCCCGCGCACGGACGAGATCCAGTTCGACGCCGTGACCATCGGATCCATGTCGGCGTTGGCCCTCTCGAGCGCACTGCTCTTCGGCCTCCTGCCTGCCCTGCACGCGACACGTCGGCCAACGAGGGGCGCGAGGCTCGCCTCTCGCACCACGACCGGCGGCCGCAGCGCCCGCCGGCTTCGCCGTGGTCTGGTGGCGGCGCAGTTCGCCATTGCCACACCCCTGCTGATCGTCGCGGTGCTTCTGGTGACGAGTCTGCAACGCCTGAAGGACGTCGACCTCGGCTTCGACACCACGCGCGTGCTGACCGGATCAGTTCGCCTGCCGATGGTCCAATACAGCGACGTCGCCCGCGCTCGCGGGTTCTGGGATGAGCTGAAGCGCCAACTGGAGGCGGTGCCGGGCGTCGCCTCCGTCGCCTTTGCCGATGGCCTCGCACCCGACAACGTGAGCAACGTGAACAACTTCGAGCTGGAGCGGCGTCCAACGCCGACCGGCCAACCGCAGCCCCTCGCCCCGTGGGTGGCCGTGACGCCCGAGTACGTCGGCACGCTCGGCCTGACGCTGCTCGAGGGCCGCTTCCTCGACGACCGAGACGCCGTCGAGGAGAACGAGTTGTCGGTCGTGGTCGATCGCGCCTGGGCGCGTCGGTTCTTCCCCAACACGAGCGCGGTCGGCGAGCGTCTGCGTGGCGGTGGATGCACGACGTGCCCGTGGACGACGGTGGTCGGCGTCGTCAGCGACGTGAAATACGCGGGCCTCGATCAACCCGAATGGCACCGTCTACACATCGCTCGATGGAAGGTCTTCGCGCTTCGTCGTGATCAGGACGGCCGGCGATCCGCACAGGCTCGCGGCGCCGCTCGGGCGGGTGGTCCGGCAGCTCGAGCCGGCGGCCCCGCTGACCGCCGTGGCGACGATGGACACGCTCGTCGATCAGGCCCTGGACCGGCCACAGTCGTTGTCGGCACCGGTGGCCGGCTTTGCCACCGTAGCGCTGCTCCTGTCGGCGATCGGCATCTACGGCGCGATGGGCTACTACGTGCAGCAGCATCTCAGGGAGATCTGCATTCGCATGGCTCTCGGTGGCAGTCGCACCGATGTGGCGCGGCTCGTCATCGGCCAGGGCATGGGCGTGGTGGGCCTCGGGATCGTCATCGGCCTGGCACTCGCGGTGGCCACGACGCGTTTCATGTCCAGCCTGCTGTTCGGCGTCGGTGCCGTGGACTCCTCGGCTTATGTGACTGCCGGCGCGCTGCTCTTCGTCGTCGCCCTGGTCGCTTGCGCAGTACCGGCATTGCGCGCCATGCGCTTGTAGCCGGCGGCTGTCCTGCGAAGCGAGTGACAAGGCGGCACCTGGGGCGTCATCGATCTCCCCAACGTAGATGCCGGCGGCAGCAGCGGCTACGCCGATCGCGACGAGTCCGAACGCCATTACAGGACTCGTGAGTGGGGCACTCATGACGCCTCGCTTTCAGAGGTTGAACTCGCCGCCATGCGTCAGGGCGACGCCCACTCGGTTGTCGATTGCAAACGTCCCTATCGAGACGGCGATGATCGGCGGTGCCGACCACATGTACACGGGCGAGGAGGCCCAGGTCGCGCGCGTGATCGGTGAGCGGGTACACCGGGTTGTGCGGGCCCATGACGCCGACGGGCGAATCAACTGTGCGGGATCAGCGCGATGGATTGCTGTGGCTCAGCGGGAGAGGCCGAAGGCCGAACTTCACGCGCGCGTCAGGGGGACTGCACGAGTCGGTCATCACGCAGCAGATACGATGCGCACTCTCTGGTTCCGTCGATCGAGCTGAATAGCAAGACCAGCCAGGCCGAGCGCGCCGAGGCTGTTCTCGTCCGACGGGCCTGGATAGACCGCCGATGAAACCGGAAGCTCGGTGACGCCTACGCGCGCGTTGCTGCGAAGCGCCACGCGGTGTAGCTCGAACCTGCGTCCTTCGGCATAGGCGTCACCGGCAGGCTGCGGTTCGGACGCCGCCAGCTTCGCGGCCAGACTCGGGTTCACGAGTAGTGGAGCCCGGATCTGGCCCGAGGACACGCGCGCATCGAAGACGGCCCCGTCGACCGACACCGGCACGACAACCTCATCGAAACGCTCGTAGGCGAAGATCGTGTGGCCGTCGGCTGGGCCGAGCGACGTTGGGCCGAGCAGCACCTCTCCCGAGCGGAAGTTGAGCCCGACCGACAGGCCGCCGAAGACGTCGAGACCGACCACCCCGGCAAACGGCTCGGGCAGCCCCCAACCGGGGCCGACGAGTTGGGCGGAGCCGCTGCGCTCGAGCGCCAGATCTCCAACATATGCGGACGGTAGAGCTGCGGAGCCGTCCTGGCGACGCATGGCGCCCATCGTCTCCGCGAGTTCCGAGCGTACCGAGAAGCCCCGGCCCACAGTGGCGACCTCGAACAGGAACGGTCCCCTCCCCCCCAGCGTTACCGGGACCCCCACCATGGCGCTCGCCACGGTGCCGTGGATACGGAGATTGCGCCCGGAGCGGCGATGGCCACCCGGCAGGACGAGCCGCTGCGCCGCCATATGCGTCGTCGGCGGGACGATGGTGAGGGTCGCGACAGCGCAGAACATACGGCGACTCAGGACGCTCATACTCAGCTCCAAGGTCTAAGAACCTCGAGACACCTCAGGATCGCGGCGGGTCTCGCTGCCAGCAGAGGTATCGGTCGAACAGGCACCCGTACGCCCTTGGACGTGGTCCCGGGGCGTCGGGTTGGTTGAGGGTGACCTGTGCCATCAATGCACCCGCTGGCGCGCCGAAGCGGCGCTCGCCGTGCTGCTTGCCGTGACCATGTTGATCGCCGGCTTCGCGGCCCTCCGGTCCGTGTACACGATTCCCGTGCACAAGGATGCCGCGGAAGTGGCGTCTACGGCGGCCGTCGCGCGCACCGACCCGTACGCGGGTCCTGTGGACGAGTCGAGGCGGCTCGCACGGGCGCTGGTCGCCCGTGACAACCTGCCGGGCCTCTCGGTGGCCGTCGCCGTGGATGGCGAGATCGTGTGGGCCGACGGTTTCGGCTGGGCCGACGTCGCTCATGACCTTCCCGGATTTCGGCCTCGCGATTGCCGTCGCAGCGAATGCGACGGATGCAAAGGGTATGGCCCCCTTTGGTCTGCAGGTCGCCGACGCGTTCGCCAGAGGGCCGCGGCTCTGGAGCGTGTACTGACCGGCGCGCAGATTGACCCACAGAATCCACGCGACGAACGCCACCGGAAGAACGATGAAGAGCGCGAGAGGATTCTTGGAGGACGTTCTAAAGTAAGCCATGTCGATTTCCTTGTTGAATCGTCGCCAGGCCATCGTCGCACTCGCGGGCACCGCCACCGCTCCCCTGATCTCCGCATGCAGTC
>JACDAO010000601.1 GCA_013695405.1 Acidobacteriota bacterium
CATTGCGTAGCACGACATCGTGGAACTCCCGTACGTCAAACCGGTCTCCCAACTGCGCCTCCGCTTTTCCGCGCAATCCCCGGATCTTGATCTCACCCATCTTGTACGCCAGCGCCTGCCCGGGCCACGAAATGTAGCGGTCGGTCTCGGTGGTGCACTCGTGCAGCGACAAGGCGGTGTTCGACGACAGGTAATCGATGGCCTGTTGACGGGTCCAGCCCTTGACGTGCAGTCCGGTGTCGACGACCAGGCGCGCGGCGCGCCACATCGCGTACGTCAGCCGACCGAAGTTGCTGTAGGGATCGGTGTAGAAGCCGGCCTCGACGCCGAGCCACTCCGCATACAGCCCCCAGCCTTCGCCGAACGCCGAGATGTAGCTGTACTTGCGAAACTTCGGCACGTCGCCCGCCTCGTTGGCCAGGGCAATCTGCAGATGATGACCAGGCACCGCCTCGTGCAGGGTCAGCGCCTCGAGGTTGTAGAGCGCCCGGGTCGGCAGGGCGTAGGTGTTGACCCAGTAGTAGCCCGGCTGTGTGCCGTCGGGCGGATTGCCGTTGTAGCGGCCGGCCGTGTACTTCGGCGCCAGGTAGTCCGGCACCGGCGCCACGCCGTAGGGTTGCCGCGGCAATCGCCCGAACAGCGACGGCAGCTTGGCGTCCATACGCTTGGCGATGTACGACGCCTCCATGAGCAGCTGCTCGCCGGTGCGCGGATAGAAGCGCGGATCGGTGCGCAGCAACTGCAGGAACGCGGCGAAGTCGCCGGTGAATCCGGTCTCGCGCATGACGCGCTCCATCTCGGCGCGGATCTCGGCGACCTGCGCAAGCCCGGTGGCGTGGACCTGGTCGGCAGTCAGGTCGAGGGTCGTGAAGTGCTTGACCAGGTAGTCGTAGTACGCGGTGCCGTCCGGCAACGCACTGGCGGCCAGCGAGTCCCGCGCGCCCGGAATGTACTCGTCGGTCAAAAAGGTGCGGAAGCGGGCGTACGCAGGCGTCACCGCCTCGGCGATCGCTGCCCGGCCGGCATGGCGCAGCCGCAGTCGTTCGAGCTCGGGCAGGGTCGCGGGCAGGGTGCGGAACGGAACGTACAGCGGACTCTGCTCCGGGTCGGTCGGCATCAGCGGCGCGACCGCGGCGTCGACGCCCGCCAGGGCGACGCGGGGCACGGTCAGACCGCTGGCCAGGCCTTCGCGCATGCGGGCGATGTGCTGGTCCAGGTAGGCCGGAAAGGCGCGCAGCCGCGCCAGGTAGCGATCGACGTCGGCCGGCTGCTCGAGCCGCTGGATCTGCGGCAGCAGCGCGAAGCTGCTGTGGAACCCGGAGTCGGCGTTGATTGGCCGCAGGTACTCCTTGAACTTGAATGACGTCAGCCGGTCGCGGAGCTCGGCGTCGAACATGTCGCGGCTGATCTGGTGGGGTTCCGACAGCGCCGCCCGGTCGATGCCGGCCAACGTCTCAAGAAACGAGGTCGTGTCGGCGGCGCGGCGGGTGTGGTCGGCGGACGACTCCTGCGAGAGCCGGTCGTCGTAGCGATGGTCGCCGACCGACGAGGCGAAGACCGGGTGCTCGCGCAACCGCCACTCCCATTCCTGGTCGAACAGCGCCTGCAGGCGACCTGGCGCGTCGGCCGACTCGGTACCGGATCGGCCGGGCGCGACCACCTCGCGGGAACACGCCGATGCCGACAGGGCCAAGGCGGCACAACCCAGACGCACGACCAGGGAGGCTGCGCGGAGCAACGGCGACTGGAGCATGAGATGGCGATAGGCTACCCGATCCCGGCCGTCGTCGCGGGCCGGAGCGGATCGCGAGTACACTTCACGGTCTGACGTGTGTTTCGGAGGGATTCCCATGATTGCACTGACAGTCGGAGCGCGCCTGCTGGCCGCCACACTCGCGCTGGGTCTGGTCGCCGCTGGCGGCTCGGCATTCGCACAAACCACCGGGACCCTGAAGGGCAAGGTGGTCGACGGCAAGGGCGCGCCGGTCGACAAGGCCGGCGTGACGATCGAGTTCAAGGGCGGGGTCAATCTCAAGCGCGAGATCACGACCAACAAGAAGGGTGAGTTCATCCAGGTCGGCCTGCAGCCGGGTCCGTACCTGGTGACGGTCAACAAGCAGGACGTCGGCGTCGCCGAGGATCAGGCCCAGGTCGGGATCGGTACCGCGCCGGAGATGAACTTCACGCTCAAGCCTGCGGCCAAGGGTCCGTCGGCCGAGGACGTGGCGTTCCGCAAGCTGTTCGACGAAGGCGTCGCGGCGGCCGGTGCCAGCAAGCACGACGACGCGATTGCCAAGTTCTCGGAAGCGGTCAAGATGCAGGCCGATTGTTATGCCTGCTACATGAACCTGGGCGGCAGCCTCTACGAGAAGAAGGATCTGGAGAAGGCCGAAGCGGCCTTCAAGAAGGCGTCCGAACTACGGCCGGAAGAATCGCGCCCGATCCAGGCGCTGGCCGACCTGTACAACGCGACGGGCAAGCGCGAGGAAGCGGCAGCGATGGCGACCAAGGCGGCCGGCATGTCTGGCGGCAGCGGCACCGCGGCGTCGGCGCAGGACCTGTACAACCAGGGCGTCATCCTGTGGAACTCCGGCAAGATGGCCGAAGCCAAGGCCCAGTTCGAAGCGGCGGTCAAGGCCGACCCGAACTACGCCGATGCCAACTACTGGCTCGGGATGGCTCACCTCAACGCCGGTGGCACCGACGACGCGCTGAAGTACTTCGAGAACTACCTCAAGCTCGCCCCGACCGGTCCGATGGCCGAGCAGGCCAAGGGTGTGGTCGGCTCGATCAAGAAGCCGTGAGCAGTGACGCGCTGCAGACCAGGATTGCCGAGCGGTTGGCGGCAGTCCGGCAGCGCCTCGCCACCGCCGCTGAGCGGAGTGGCCGGACCTCCGGGGCCGTTCGCCTGATTGCGGTCAGCAAGACCTTTGGCGCCGACGCGGTGCGCGCGGCGTACGCCGCCGGGCAGCTGGACTTCGGCGAGAATCGGGTCCAGGAAGCACTCGGCAAGCGCGCCGAACTGGCCGACCTGCCGATCCGCTGGCACCTGATCGGCCCCCTGCAGTC
>JACDAO010000606.1 GCA_013695405.1 Acidobacteriota bacterium
CGCGGGCACCGTCCGCGAACAGGAACTGAGCCAGGGCTATGACTTCCTCGAGAACACCTTCGCACTCAAAGGTGATCGCCGCGACATGCGCGCGGTCAACCTCAACACGCTCGACGAGGTGCCGGACTCGAGCTGGTTCATGAACCGGATCGTGCACCGCGCGCTGTCCGAGGACGAACTGGTGCGTGGGCCCAACGCCTACGACCAATTGCAGGCACCTTCGTGGACCATCACCGCCGGCAAGAACAGCGGCCTGCAGCCCGGCTTCCGCGCCGTGATCACCGGTGCCGGCGAACCGCAGATCTACCAGATCGAATTCGACCCGCCCGGCAATCCCGAACTGGCGACCGGGGCCGAGATGATCGGCACGCTGCTCTACCACGCGATCGGCTACCACGTGGTCGAGAACTACATCGTCCGCGTCGATCCGGCGACGATCAGCATCGATCCCCAGGCGACCTATCGCGACCGCGACGGGCGGTCGCGGCCGTTCACGCGTCGCACCCTGGAGCGCGTGCTGTGGCGGGCGCACCGCGGCGACGACGGCACCTACCGGGCCCTGGCGAGTCGCTTTGCCGCGGGCAAACCGGTCGGTCAGTTCCTGTACTACGGTCGGCGCGCCGACGATCCCAACGACATCTACCTGCACGAGCATCGTCGCGAACTGCGGGCCGCGCGCGTGTTCGCCGCCTGGGTCAACCATGACGACTCGCGCGCCAACAACACGCTCGACATGCTCGAGGGCGACGGCGGGCAGCAGGCCATCCGGCACTACATGTTCGACTTCGGCTCGATCATGGGCAGCGGGACGACCGGCCCGGACGCGGCGCGCTCCGGCCGCAGCTACCTGATCGACCGCGCCGCGGCATGGCGCGCGCTACGGACGCTCGGCCTGTGGGCGCCCGCGTGGGCGCGTCAGCACCTGGGACCGTTCCATCCCTCGGCGGGTCCGTTCACCGCCGCCGGTTTCAAGCCGCAGGACTGGAAGGCGGAGTATCCCAACGCCGCATTCCTGAACATGCGGCCCGACGACGCCTTCTGGGGCGCGCGGCGCGTGGCGGCGTTCAGTGACGATCAGCTGCGACTGGTGGTGGCGCAAGCACGCTACAGCGACCCGGCGGCCGGCGAGCAGGTCCTCGCGGCCCTGAAAGGCCGCCGCGACCTGATCGCCAGGACGTGGCTGACCGGCGTGACGCCGTTGGTCAGGCCGGCATTGGCAAACGGGCGCCTGCACTTCGTCAACGCCGCGGTCGACGCCGGGGTGGCGACGCCGCCGGTACGGTATGTCGTGCAGTGGCAGCACTTCGACAATCCGTCCGGGGCGCACACACCTGTCGGCGAGCCGCTGACGGCAACCACCAGCGACGCGCCGCTGCCGACCACGGCCGCCGGCGCCGACTACGTGGCGGCGCGCGTCCACGCCGTGCATCACGACTTCCCGCACTGGACCAAGCCGGTGACGTTCTACTTCCGCCGTGACGACACAGCCTGGACCGCGGTCGGCCTGGTGCGCTGATGTCCGAACCGCGCACGCTGGTCAGCCACCCCGAACTCCGGTCACATCAGTCGTTCCCGCATTTCCGCAGCGTCGGCGAGCAGCCACGCAGCCCACTCGAGCGGCTGCTGTCGGTCTTTGCCGACGTGCGGGCGGGCGAAGGTCCGGGCGTGGTGCTGCTCGCCTGCACGGTGTTCCTGCTGCTTGCCGGCTACTACCTGCTCAAGACCGCGCGCGAGGCACTGATCCTCACCGAAGGGGGCGCCGAAGTGAAGGCCTACTCGTCGGCGGCGCAGGCCGTGCTGCTGCTGGCGGTGGTGCCGGCCTACGGCTGGCTCGCGTCGCGCGTGCCGCGTATTCGCCTGATTGGCCTCACAAGCGTGTTCTTCGCGGTCAACCTGCTGCTGTTCGCCGCGGCGCGAATTGCCGGCATGGCGGTGGGCGTCGCCTTCTACATCTGGCTCGGCATCTACAACGTCTTCGTCATCTCGCAGTTCTGGGCGTTTGCCAACGACCTGTACACCGAGGGACAGGGCCGCCGGCTGTTCCCGTTCATCGGCGTGGGCAGCTCGCTCGGCGCGTGGCTGGGTGCCGAAGCGGCCGGCGCGCTGGTGGCGCGCACCGCCTCCGGCCCCGACACCTTGATGATGATGACCGCGGCGATCCTGGTCGGGTGCTTCGGGCTGATCGTGACGGTCAACAGACGCGAGGTCGGACGCAGCGACGCCGTAGCGAAGGCGCAGAACGAAACGCCGGTCGGCGGCGAGGGCGGCTTCCGGCTGGTGCTCGAGGATCGCTACCTGCTCTGGATTGCCGTCCTGATGGTGCTGCTCAACGTCGTGAACACCTCGGGCGAGTTCCTGCTGAGCAAGCTGGTACTGGCCGAGGCGACGACGCGCTTCGGCGACGCGTCGCAGTTGATCGACCGACAGCGCTTCATCGGCAGCTTCTACGGCACGTTCTTCGGCCGGGTCAACCTGCTCGGCCTGCTGCTGCAGTTGCTGGTGACGTCACGGCTGATGCGCTACATGGGTGTGCGCGGCGCGTTGTTCATCCTGCCGGTGCTGGCGCTGATCAACTACTCGGTGATTGTCGTCGCGCCGGTGCTGGCCGTGGTCAGCGTGCTCAAGGTGCTCGAGAACAGCGTCGACTACTCGGTGCAGAACACGGTGCGGCAGGCGCTGTTCCTGCCGACCTCGCGCGAGGCCAAGTACAAGGCCAAGGCGGCGATCGACACCTTCTTCATGCGCCTCGGCGACGTCATCCAGGCCGGCGTCGTCCGGATCGGCACCCACCTGGGCGCCGGCATCGGCGCGTTCGCCACCCTCAACGTGGTGCTGACGGTGGCCTGGCTGTTCGTCGCGGGCCGAATTGCGCGGGAGCATCGTCGGCGGACGGTGTGACGGCCCGAAACAACTGCTCGAGCAGGTCGTCCTGAGAGCGCAGCAGTTCCTCGAGGGCGGCCTGCGAGGCGCCAGCCGTCAGCGTCAGGTCACCGGCCTCGAGCACGGCCCACAACCGGCCGCGCACCGCTTCAGGCAGCACGCCGGTGAGGTACTCCAGCGCCAGGCCGCGCAGCATGGGATCCTCGCTGTGCACTGCGCGGAAGGCGACCTTGAGCGGCTCGCGCGGCAGCACCGTCACCAGGAGCGAGAACACGTGCTCGAGGCTGCGATTGGCGCGGTCGCGCAGGTGCTCGTCGAGGAACATGACGGCGTCCGAGTTCTCGAACTGATCGAGCAGGCGGTGCCCGTTCCAGACCGGGCGGGCGACCGAGAGTTCGCGCTCCACCACCTGGTAGATGCGCGTCGCGTCGACGCGCAGCGACTGCTCCGCAATCAGCATCCGGTCGATCACACGGCCGCACTGATAGCGCACCTCGAAGCGGCTGTCGACCAGGCCGAGCAGCAGCCCGTCGAGCGCCCGTTGCGAGGGCGCGCCGAGCAGGATCCTCGGAATCCGACGGCGCACCGCAAAGTCGGTGGCGCCATCGAGGAGCGCATCGGTCAGCACCCCGACGTGGCGATCGGCGGTGCGCTCGAGCCCGCGGCGCACCTGCATGGTGACGTCGTCCCACGCCAGCAACTGGACCGCCTGGGCGACGTGGATCGCCTCGAACCGCGGAGCCGCGTCGAGGGCCACGAGGACCCGCTCCTTGTCACCCGAGCGAAGTTGCCGCAACAGGTCGAGCGGCTCGTCGAGCAGCACGTACACCGGGACGTGTTCGTGATGGCCCGGCGTGACGTCCTCGAGTGACATCGGCTCGTCGAACACCGGCAGCTCCAGGCTGACCATGCTCGGCGCACCGAATTCGCTGAGGTCAGCCAGCCCGTCGGCGGCGGCGTGCGCGACCAGGCGCTGCTCCACCGTGCGCAGGTACATTGCGTCGAGGCGTTCCCCGATCCAGATGCTGGCGGCCACCATCAAGAGCACCACGCCGAGCAGCTCGGACACCAGGAACGACGGGCCGGCCAGCAGCAGCAACTGGACGATGCCCGCGCCGAGGGCGTCGCCGGCGCGGTCGCAGGCCACGTCGAGGAACGTCTTGACGCGCCGCTTCTCGGACGGCGACATCGGCGAGAACAGCAACTCGTAGCCACTGCGGAACAGCGAGCCTCGCAGTACGAACTCGGTGCCCCGTGCCAGGGCGAAGACCGGCGTGGCCGGGAAGAACACCGCTGCGACCGCCCCGACCCCGAGTCCGAGCGGCAGACTGGTCACTGATCGGCCGACGCCGAGCCGGGCCTGCAGCGGCACCGCGAACAGCGCCTGGAACGAGAATGTGACGACTTGGGTCACGGTGTAGAAAATCGCGAAGAACTGCAGCAGGTCGCCACCGCTGTACTCGGCTGCCGCCCGCGACTTGAGCAGGTAGTCGAGAATCGCGGCGCTGCCGGTGCCCAGCATCACCAGTGCGGCGATCTCGCGTACCTGCGGCGAGGCGCGCAGCAGTTGCATGCCGAAGATCGGGTCGGGCACCAACGGGCGCGCCGGCCGGCGCCCCGACCGACACAGCGGCAGCAGGCCGAGCGCACATCCGGCATGAAAGGCCGCCAGCAGCAGCAATGACGTGTCGGTGGATGCCCACGCGCCAATCCGCTCGGCTGCGATGCCGCCGACAATCCCGCCGAGCGAACCGGCCGTGGCAATCCGCACCACGTGCTGCCTGGCCGAATGCGCGTCGAACAGTTCGCCGGCCAACGACCAGAATCCCGAGAGCAGCAGCGCGCCGAAAGCCGCCACATGGACGTACACGATGATCGCGACGGCGGGCCCGATGCCGAACAGGTACCACTCGGCCAGGTGCGCGGCGGCGCTCAGGGCGAAGCCGAACGGCACCAGGCGGCGAGGACCGAGCCAGGCCAGCAGATGCGTGTAGATCGGCACCGCCGCGACCGACAGGATCGCGGCCAGGATCACCATCCGCGGCAGGTCGGTGACCGGCATCACGCTGAGGAACAGCGCGTCCCGCACCGCCTTGGCGGCGACCTGGTGCGCGAGCATCACGCCCGCGACGGTCATCGCCGTCCGTGTCAGGGTCGCAGTCTGCACGACAGCTGGGCTCAGCGGACCAGCACCGGCGACGGCTGGACCTCACGCTCGGTGGCCGGGGCGCGGTGCGATGACGACGGCGGCAGGTGCGTGCGCCACCAGCCGTCGGCGTCGAGATCGGTCCAGTGCCCGGCGTCGGCGCAGGCATCCAGCATCCGGATCAGCGCGCGGGCCCCGGACGGTCGATCGCCAGGGCGCTTCGCGAGGCACTCCAGTACCACCGCTTCGAGATCGGGGGCAATCGGCAGTTCAGTCCGCTCCGAGGGCGGTACTGGCGGCTTCTGCACGTGCGCCACCGCCATCGCCGTCGGGCTGGTCTCGTTGAAGACCATCGTGCCGGTCAGCAGGTAATACGCCACGCAGCCGAGCGTGTAGAGGTCGGCCCGGCCGTCGATGCGCTCCTCGCCCATGGCGATTTCCGGGGCGATGTAGCCCGGCGTGCCGGCCGAGACGCCATCCACGGTGAGGTGGGTGACGTCCTCGGAGGCTGTCGCCTTGACCAGGCCGAAGTCGAGCACCTTGGCGAAGTCGTGCTCCAGCGCCACCTTGCAGACCATCACGTTGGATGGCTTGAGGTCCCGGTGGACCATTCCGCGCGCGTGCGCTTCCTCGAGCGACAGGCACACCTGCCGCAGGATGTGGATCACCCGCGACCCAGGCTGCGGGCCAAACGTCTGCACCAGCTTCTGGAGGCTGACGCCGTCGAGCAGTTCCATCACGAAGTAGAAATGCCCATCGCGCGAGGTGCCGAAGTCGTACAGGTAGACGGTGTGCGGGCTTTGCAGATCCGCCGTCACGCGCGCTTCGCGCTCGAAGCGGCGCACGGCGACGTCGGCCTGCCGCGCCGAGGCGCCCGCCATCAACTCCGGACGAATGATCTTGATCGCCGCTTCGCGCGCCAACATCTTGTGGCGTGCCCGCCACACCTCGCCCATGCCGCCCCGCCCGATAAGTCCTTCGAGGTGGTAGCTGCCGAGGTCCTGCGCCTTCTGCGCGGCCACCTCCATGCCGTGCATCCGCTTGCCGATGAAAAACGCCCACAGCGCCGCCAGGTAGTTGACCGAGGTCCACGCGAGCAGGCGATTCCACGGCAACGGCGTGAGGTCGAGGCGCCAGACGTTGATGAAGTAGGCCACCGGCCAGGTCGACGCCGCCAGCAGCGCCACGCTCAGGGTGATCAGCGGACGGTTGGGCACCAGGAAGCCGACGATGATGATCCACACCGCCAGGTTGGAGCCGCCGCGGACGAAGGCGCCGGGGTCGAACGGCAGGCTGGTTTCGAGCGTGGAGATCGAGAAGGCCACCACCAACTCGAACACCATGCCGAGTTGCAGGATGGTGGTGGCCGGCACGACGCGGTAGTGCTGCAGGGCAATGAGGCCGGCCGCGCAGAGCACATTGGCCAGCAGCGCGAGCGCGTTGACCGGGTCCTGCTGCGCGGGCACGACTTCAGGCTGGATAATGCGCTGGAACACGACCATCAGCACTGTGGTCAAGGCGGCCAGCAGCGAAATCCAGCACAGCCGGCGGGACGCCTGGTTGACCAGCCGGGGCGACAGCTGGGCCGACGGCGTCTCGTCGAGCGACGCCGTGACGTGGCCGGGCGTGGTGGCACGCGCAACTTCCTGCATGGGCTTCACACGCGCACTGCCGGGCATGATGCCCGACCAATCGGGAAAAAGAAAACCGGGCGTCCGGGCGGGCAAGGGTCCACTTGCCCGCTGGCAACGGATACGTGTGGTTGACGTGGCCGGTTTCGTGGCCGCACGGGAGCGAACGGCCGCGTGCAGGGAGGGAACTCTACTGCTCGGCCTCCACCGTCCGGGCATTCTGTTCGCACCAGGTGTCGGCGGCCTGCTTGGTGCGGGTCGCACAGTCCTGCGCATCGGCACCGTAGACATCCGAGACGATGTCGCCGAGGGCGGCAGTGGCCCCGGTGTCGCGATGCCGCCGGGTCACGCCGGCGATCCGGCCGACGTTGTTGAAGTGCCCCGCCAGCAGGGGAATCCGCTCGATCTGCAGTTCCCCTTCGAAATGGAAATCGCGCACGTAGAGGCGGAACGGCCGGCGCCGCGGCGCCGTGCTCTCGTCGTCTTCGGGTGGCTTGGCTGGCTTCATGAAACTTCGCGCTCGCGTCTGGACGAACAGGGTAGCCGAGATTGCCAGCGCGGCGCGGGCCAACGTGTCGACGACCGGGCGTCAGTGCCGGCGAACGCGAAGCCGACGCGGCGGCACGTGCGGGTCGACGGGGTTGGGCAACACCGGAGACCGGCCGGCACGCGGCGGTCAGGCGGGTGGAGGGTCGTCGTCGGCACGCTCCGGCGACGCGGCCGATGGCCGCACCGCCGTTTCTCGTCCGGCCACCTGCACCAAGGCGATGGCCCGGTCGACCTGGACCTCGGTTGCCAAGCCGTCGCCGCGGGTCAGGAC
>JACDAO010000607.1 GCA_013695405.1 Acidobacteriota bacterium
GGCGGGCACCGTCAGCGCCACGTCGGCAGCGGGTGCGATGAGCGTGCCGGTGCCGTCGAAGGTCAGGGTCCCGCTCGCCACCTGGAACCTGCCGGCGCCGCCGTTGACGTCTGCCTGTGGCACCGTCGCTTTGTAGGTCCAGGCCCCCGCTCCGGTCTTCTGGAAGTCGACCGTCACGGCGTGCTTGCTGCCGAGCGTGTCGAAGAACTCCATCGAGGTGCTGTAGTTGACGGCGCCGGTCACCGCGGCGTTCGAGTCCAGGTTGATTTGGGCACGGACGTTGGTGGTGGCCACCGGCTCGCGCAGCACACCCGGTGGCACGACGATGTCGGTCAGGCCGCCGGTGGTCACGACCTCGCCGGTCAATGGATCGAGATCGGTGTAGCCCTGCACGCGCCAGCCGTCGGGCGTGATCAACTTGCCGTCGGCGTTGAAGCTGAAATTGCCGGCGCGCGTGTACGCGTTGCCGTCGTCACTCCGGACCACGAACAGGCCGTTGCCCTGCAACGCCACGTTGGTCGACTCACGGGTGTTCTCGATCGCGCCCTGGCTGAACACCGGCGAGATCGACCCGGTCACCACGCCGAGGCCAACCTGCATCGGGTTGACGCTGGTGCCGCCAACCGTCTGGCTGACCAGGTCGGCGAAGCTGACCGTGCTGGCCTTGTAGCCGAGGGTGTTGATGTTGGCCAGGTTGTTGCCGATCACGCTCAAGTAGGCGGCGTTGGCGTTGAGCCCGGACAACCCCGCAGAAAATGATCCGACTGCCATGTCACTTGCCTCCGTTGGTGGTGCTGTTGGTGGTGCTGGTGCCAGTGCCGCTGCTCGGGCTGGTCTCGGTGCCGCCGCTGCTCGTGGGGGTCGCTGCAGTGCCGGTGTTGCCGGCCGCCGGCTTGAGGCCGAGCGCGGCGCCGAGCGCGTCGAGCTTGGTGGAGATCTCGGTCAGCTTCTCGAGCGAGCTGAAGGTGGCCAGCTGCGCGATGAACTCGCCGTTGTCCTGCGGCTTGGTCGGATCCTGATTCTGCAGCTGCGCGGTGAGCAGCTTGAGAAAGGCGTCCTGGCCGAGGTCACGGGTGGTGGCCGTGCGTGCCGTGGCCGGTGCGGTGCTGGTGGTGGTGGTCGCCCTGCTGGCGGCGCCGATGACCGGTGTGCTCACTGCGCATCTCCTGGACGTCTGGCCGCCCGCAGGGTGGCCAGTTCGTCGATGACCTGCATGTCGCGCCGTGCGACCTCCGTGTCGAAGGCCAGCATTGCGCGGTCCCTGAAGCGCTCGAGCACCCGCCGCTGCTTGTGGGCGTCCTGCGCCTGATGTGCCCGAAGGTCTCGCGTCTCGAGTCGTTCCTGGACATCGAGCCGCCCGGCCTCGACATCCCGTGCCTTGACCACAATCCAATTCCGATGCCACGTCAGCTGGACGACATCGGCCTGACCGTGCTCGGCGCCCGCCGCGGACGCGTAGGCATCCCGTAACCGATCGGCGGCGCCGGCGAGCCGGCGCTCGGCGTCCTGCAACTGCCGTTCTGCGTGCGCCAGCGCCTGTTTGGCCTCGTCGTCCTGCCGCTGCCGCATCTGGAGCACGGGCTCGAGCCTAAAGCGGAAGTACGACATGCCGATTGCTCCGAGCAGCAGGTACCGGGCGCACCTGCGCATACTGTCGCAGCGGCGACAGCTGTCGTCGGGTCGTCACGCTAGAGCCGCTCCAGCGCGTCGACCGACGACTCGAAGTCGACCAGCGAGTCGGCCGGCTGCTGCAGAAAGCCCTCGACTGACTCGCGATGCGCCAGGGCATCGTCGATCCGGGCGCTCGAGCCGGTCACGTACGCGCCGACCGAGACCAGATCCTCGTTGTCGCGAACCAGCGCCAGCCAGTCGCGCACCTTGCCGGCCTTGAGGCGGTGGGCGGTCGAGGTCACGTCGGGCATGGTCCGGCTGACGCTCGAGAGCACGTCGATCGCCGGGTAGTGGTTGCGGGCGCCGAGGGCGCGCGACAGCACGATGTGCCCATCGAGAATGGCGCGGACGTTGTCGGCGACCGGCTCGTTGGTGTCGTCGCCTTCGACCAGCACGGTGTAGAAGGCGGTGATCGAGCCGCGGCCCTCGACGTTGCCGGCGCGTTCGAGCAAGCTTGGCAGCAACGCGAACACCGAGGGCGGATAGCCTTTCGCGGTCGGCGGTTCGCCGGCGGCCAGGCCGACTTCGCGCTGGGCCATCGCGAAGCGCGTCACCGAGTCCATCATCAGCAGCACGTTCTTGCCCTGATCGCGGAAACACTCGGCAATGGCGGTCGCCGCGTAAGCGGCGCGCAGGCGCACCAGCGGCGGATTGTCCGAGGTCGAGACCACCACCACCGCCCGCCGCAGGCCGTCAGCACCGAGATCGTGTTCGAGGAAGCTGCGCACCTCGCGGCCGCGCTCGCCGACCAGTGCGATCACTGCGACGTCGGCGGCGGTACCCCGGGCCATCATCCCGAGCAGCGTGCTCTTGCCCACGCCGCTGCCGCCGAACAAGCCGACGCGCTGGCCACGGCCGACCGTCAGCAACGCGTCGATGGCGCGCACGCCGGTGCCGATCGGCTGGTCGATCGGCTGGCGCGCGAGCGGGTTCATCGGCGCCGGGTGCAGGGGACCGAGCTCGCTGGTCATCAGCGGGCCACGGTCATCGAGCGGCCGGCACAAGCCGTCGATGACGCGCCCGAGCAATCCCTCGCCAACCGGCACCGACGCCGGCCGGCCGCGCGAGATCAGCAGATCGCCCGGCCTGATGCCGGTGGTGTTGCCGAGCGGGACCGACTGGAGCAGGTTGTCGCGGAAGCCGACCACCTCCAGCATCAGTGGCGGGCCGCCCTGCGTCGAGATCAGCTCACAGAGTTCGCCGACCCGGACGCGCGGGCCGCGCGATTCGACCAGCAGGCCAACGGTCCGGACCACCTGTCCGACCATCGGCAGCGGATCGGCGGCGTCCACCTGATCGCGATAGCGTGCGAGCGAGAACGCGGCGGCCGGGTCGACCGGCATCAGGCCGCGCCCCGGCGCGACGAGACCAGCGCTGGTGCCGGGGCCGGCTCGCCAAGTACGGCGCGGGCGATTTCGTCGACCTGCGCGTCCACCGAGGCGTTGATGTAGCCGAACTCGGACTCGACCAGGCAGCCACCGCGCGACACCGAGGAGTCGGCGCGCACTTCGACCTGGCGACCGGATATCGGCGTCAGCTGCCCGGCCATGACCACGGCGTAATCGTCGGGATGCAGGCGGACCACGGCCGGCGTGGTCGTGCCCAGGCGTTCGAGCGCGATGTGGGCCAGCGCTGCGGTCAGGTCCGGGTCGACCGAGATCTCGCGGTGCAGGATCCGCCGGGCAATCGCCAGCGACAACTGCACCAGCTCACGCTCGGTCTGCCGCACCATCGTCTCTCTGAGCAGCGTCAGGTCCTCGAGCGTCTGCGCCAGTCGTCGCAGCATCGCTTCGGCGCGCTTGCCGCCGGCTTCCAGCCCGGCACGCTCGCCCTGGGCGTAGCCCTTGGTGAAGGCCTCGCGCTCGAGGTCGGCCAGTTGCGCCTGCTGGTCGGAGGTCGGGGTGTAGGGCTCGGCCGGCGCCGACGCCGCGGTGGCCACCCGGTCCCGTCCGGCCGACGTCCCGAACGTCGGGCTGGTCGCCGCGCCGGCCGGCGCCCACACGTCGACGTTGATCGGGACGTGGTCGAGTGGGTCCGGCGGCACCGCCCAGCAGAAGCCGTCGGCACGCGCGCCGCTGCCGGCAGCGATCCGGCGTCCCCTAAGTGACATACGGCTCCCCTGC
>JACDAO010000608.1 GCA_013695405.1 Acidobacteriota bacterium
AGCGGGCACCGGGCACCGCCCACCGGGGCACCGGGGCACCGGGCCGCACTGTGCCACGACGGCGAGGTCGAGTGAGCGCTGCCAGACGTCCAGCTCGCGGCGATCTTGATGCGTTATACGAGTATCCACGGAGCAATTACGATGCCCGACCGTCGTTCGACCGTTGACACCACGACGACTACTGCACCGGTGGTTCCCAGGGTTGACGAGGGATCGTCTGTGCTCGGGGATGGCAGTGGTCACGCCCCCCTCTCCCTGTGGCTCGCCTCCGTCCGCATCTTCGAACTGTCGCTGGAGCAGATGCTGTGGTCGCGGCGGACCATCTTCATGGCGCTGGTGGTCGGCGGGCCGTTGCTGCTGGCCTGCCTCGTGCGGCTGATCGACCTGCTGGCGCTGGCGCGCGGCGGGGTCCAGATCGAAGGTGTCGCGGTCAGCAGCGGCGCGATCTTCGGGCTGATGGTCTGGGTGTTCTACCTGCGCTTCACGGTGCCGGTGCTGGCGGTGTTCTACGGCACCTCGCTGATGGCCGACGAGGTCGACGACAAGACCATCACCTACCTGTTCACCCGGCCGATCCCCCGCGGCGCGGTGCTGCTGGGAAAGTACCTGGCCTACCTCGTGTGCACGGTGGCGGTGGTGCTGCCGTCGGTGGTGCTGGTCTACCTGTTGATCCTGTCGCGGCCCGGCGGCTCGCTGGCCGCTGCCTTCCCGGACCTGGCCAAGGACCTGGTGGCGATCGTCCTGGGCCTGGCGGTCTACGGCGCCGTGTTCGCGTGGGTCGGCGCGCAGTTCAAGCGGCCGCTGCTGACCGGCCTGGCGTTCGTGTTCGCCTGGGAGCCTGCCATCTTGTTGATTCCAGGGTACTTGCGGCGATTCACGGTAGCCTACTACCTGCAAGGCCTGGTGCCGCAGGCGATGCCGGCTGACGACAGTACGGCGAGCTTGCTGCAGTCGCTGTTCCGCGAGTTTCCGCCGGTGCTGACCAGCCTGACCTGGCTGGCCGTGATCGGCGGCGTGTCGCTGTGGCTGGCGATGCGCACGGTGTCCAGGCGCGAGTACGTCCTCGAGCAGTAGCCGGTCGCCCCAGCTGTCGCCGCGCGGCCAGGAACATTTGCCGGGCCGGTACGTTACAGTGTGTATACCCGGAGCGATACCGACATGAGCAGCCCCAAGACCCGCTATTTCTTCTTCGGTTCGGCCGCAATCCTCGCTGGCGGCCTGGCCGCCGGCACCTTTGCCTACGTCGGCGGGTTGCCGATGCGGGCCTTGGCCAGCAATGTCGGGCCCGAGGAGCTGTCGCTGGTGCCCGCCGGCGCCACCGTGGTCGCCTACGCCAACGTCCAGGGCGTGATGCAATCCGAGTTCCGGCAGCGGCTGACCACCCTGATGGACCACCAGGCCGACGGCCGCCAGAAATTTCAGGAAAAAACCGGCATCGACGTGGAGCGCGACATCGATGCGGTGATCGCCGCTGCACTGCCGGGCGCCGACGGCAGCAGGTCCGCCGACTTCGGCTTCGTCGCCCTGCGCGGCCGCTTCGACACCACGAAGATCGAGGCCCTGGTCAGCAGCAAGGGTGGCCGCCTGGACGAGTACAAGGGCGCGCGCCTGCTGGTGCACTCTGGTGACGACGTCACGGCCGGCGAGGCGACCATCGCTGACGCCCCCACCGTCGCAACCCCGACCCGCCACCACGTCCGTCCGGTCGTTGCGCTCGTCAACGCCAACCTGGTCATCGTCGGGACAGAGAGCGCGGTCAAGGCCGCCATCGACCGCAACCTGGGTGAAGGCACCCCTAGCATCACCGGCGAGGGTGAGTTCGTGCGGATGCTCGAGAACATCGACCAGAACTCGACGGTCTGGGCGATTGGCCGCCCGGGTGCGCTCGGCGCACACGGCGATCTGCCCGCTCAGGTGATGGCCCGCATCCCCGAGGTCCGCTGGTTCGCCGCCTCCGGTCACCTCAACGGTGGCCTGCGCGCCATGCTCCGCGCCGAGGGCAAGGATGCGGAAGCTGGCCAGAACCTGCGTGAAGTGGTGCAGGGTGTGCTCGCCCTCGCGCGCCTCCAGATGGAGGGCCAGCCCGAACTCAAGCCGCTCCTCCAGACATTGCAGGTCGAGGGCACCGGCAGTGGCGTCACCCTGCAGATGACGCTCCCCGCCGAGATGCTCGACGTCCTCGTCAAGCACGCCGGTGGAGTCCACGCCGATCATCTCCGTCAACTGCACCGCGCCAACGAGAACTGAGCCACCGTCGGCCATCACCACGCAACCTGGGCCGGGCGAGCTACCTCGTCCGGCCCGTCGTCTTTTCTGCTAGACTCCGTTGTTCGAACACGCCGGTCAGCGACAGCAGGGACGGCCCCGGCTGCTGCGCGGCCGCGACATTCTGCCGCGGTCGGGTGTGGCTCCAGCTCCCGCGGCATCCCCGGTCGAGCGCGTGAGCCTCCGATCGGGCCAGCGAGCACCCGTGAACATTGCTGCGTTCTTCTACGGCACGTTGATGACCGGTTTCGACCGGCGCCGGCGTGCGGGCATCGAGGGCAAGCTGCGCAACCGCCGCCGCGGCTGGACTCGTGCTGGCCTGTTCGACCTCGGCATCTACCCAGCAGCGATTCCGGATCCCGACGGCTGCGTCTGGGGCGAGGTCTACGACATGGACGATCCGCCCGGCGTGCTGGCGGCCCTGGACGAGATCGAGGGCTGCCGCGAAGGGCACCCCGACCAGAGCCTCTACACCCGCCATCTCTACCCGGTGACGCTCGACACCGGCGATACCCTGCACGCCTGGGTGTACTTCTACAACGCGCCGCTCGGCGGCGCGCAGCGCATCGACTCGGGCGACTACCTGCAACACGTGCGGATGCGGTAGGGCAACGCCGAACGCCGAACGCCAATGGCCGGGCGGCCTTCGGCTACACTGTCCGCATGCGCGTTCATGCCTGTGGTCTCCTCACGGTGCTGCTGTCATTCCAGGTCACGAGACCTGCGTCCGCGCAGGAGGTCGACCCCCACATTCAGGCCGCCCTCGCCGCGGTCTCTCCCGAGCGGCTGGCCGCCACGATCGAGACGCTGACCTCGTTCGGCACGCGCCACCTGATGTCGAGCCAGGAGGATGGCGCACGCGGCATCGGCGCCGCCGCGCAATGGATTCACGACGAGTTCACGCGGGCCAGCCCCCGTCTGCAGGTGGGTTTCGACGACTACCAGATTCCCGCGCAAGGCGAGCGGGTGACCCGCGAGGTGCGCGTCCGCAACGTGATGGCGGTGCTGCCCGGCCGCAGCGCCCGACGACTCTACGTCAGCGGGCACTATGACTCGCTGGCCAGGGCGCCGGCGCCTGCGGCAACCGGCGGCTTCGACTGGACCGCCGGTGACAACCCCGCGCCCGGTGCCAACGACGATGGCAGTGGCACGGCGCTGGTGATGGAGGCCGCGCGCGTGCTGGCGCAGAGCGGCCTCGAGTTCGACGCAACGCTGGTGTTCATCGCCTTCGCGGGTGAGGAGCAGGGGCTGATCGGCGCCCATCTCCATGCCCAGCGCGCGCTGGCCGACAAGACCCGAATCGATGCGGTCTTCAACAGCGACATCATCGGCAACGTCGAGGGCGGCAATGGCGTGGTAGACGCCGAGTCGCTGCGGGTGTTCTCCGAGGGGCCGGAGGACTCGCCATCGCGGCAGGTCGCGCGCTACATTCAGCGCCAGGGCCAGCTGTACCTGCCGTCGCATCGGGTCCGGCTGATCGCGCGGCACGACCGGTTCGGCCGTGGCGGCGACCACACCGCCTTCAATCAGCGCGGCTACGCGGGGGTGCGCTTCAGCGAGGCCAACGAACATTACGGCCGCCAGCACGTGGTGCAGGACACACCCGACGGCGTCGACGCGGCGTACCTGGCGCGCAACACGCGGATCAACGTCGCCGCGGTGGCGGCACTGGCGCTCGCCCCGGCGGCGCCGGCCGTGACCACCCCGCGCGGCGCGCCGACCCTCGATCGACAGCCCTCGGGCTACGACGCGCGACTGCGCTGGGTCGCGGTCGACGGCGCGGTGGCGTACCGGGTCGTCTGGCGCGAGGCCTGGACGCCCGACTGGCAGGTCGAGCGGCGGGTCGGCACGGTCACCGAGCTGGTGCTGCCCGACGTCTTGATTGACGACCACGTGTTCGGGGTGGCGGCGATCGGCCCCCGGGGCCACGAGAGCCTGGTGTCGGCCTACGTCAATCCGCCTCGCGCACCGGTCGAGATCACGGTCAAGTGATGCGCCCGGTCTCGCGCCTGCGCGACGATCAGGTCAGCGGATGTCCATCTGCTCGGGCCTGAGTGACGTGCCGGCGCGAGTCAGGAAGCGTTCGATGGCCGCCTTGGCCAGCGGCGGCACGTCGAGGAACTCCACCCCCGACGTGTAGACCACGACGTCGTCGTCGAGCGTGCGCACCGAGGCGTGGGCGATGCGGCCCTTGAGGACCACGGTCTGTTCGCCGAGATTGAGACGGAAGGCGCGCACCGAGTCGACGCGCAGCACTTCGGCGGTCTCGACGCGCGCGCCGAGGGGTGAGATGTCGCTGACCGACAGCGGGCGATAGACGGTGACTTCACCGCTGAGGCTGCAGGGCAGGGCTGAGCGTGGGCGCTGGCGCTGGTCCATGACGTCGCGGAGTCCTTCCGTTCCCCCGGCAATCGGCACGCGGACCCTGAACTGGAGCCTAGAATGGGTCCGTGTCCGAGACTTACCACAACTTCATCGGCGGCCGGTGGGTCGCTGCCGCGTCCGGTGCGACCTACGAGAATCGCAACCCGGCCGATCGTGCGGACCTGGTCGGCCTGTTCCCGCAGTCGTCGGCCGCGGACGTCGACGCGGCGGTGGCTGCGGCGCGGGCGGCCTTCGGCGAGTGGCGGCTGGTGCCGGCACCAGGCCGCGCCGAAATCCTGTACCGCGCCGCGCAGTTGTTCAAGGAGCGCAAGGACCGGTTCGCCGACGACATGACCCGCGAGATGGGCAAGGTGC
>JACDAO010000612.1 GCA_013695405.1 Acidobacteriota bacterium
GACCATTACTGCTCCGGTTCCGTGACGTCGACGACGCGGTCGGCGACGACGGCGTCCAGTACCTGCACCACGCCCGACGGCCAGCGCACCTCGAGCCGCGGTACCTGCGGGTTCGCGCCCAGCCCGATGTGCACGCCCTGCAGCGTGCTCGACGCGTAACCCGCCGCTGATCCCATGGTGAGGCGGCGGTCGCCGACGCCAATCACCGCGCCGAGCCCATCGCGATTCGACCGTCGCCCGCGCAGCCGCAGCCGCAGCCAGTGCCCGGCCGGGCCGGTGTTCTTCCACACCTCGACCGGGCCGCCCAGGCTCGTGGTCACCAGGTCGAGACGGCCGTCGTTGTCGAGGTCGACCGCCACCAGGCCGCGATGCGCGGCACTGGTGGTCGCAAACGCCGCGCCGGCGCGGCCCGACACATCCTCGAAGGTCGCGCCACGATTGAGCAGCAGTGCATTCGGCTCGCGGTACGGCGACGACTCGAACTGGTCGATCAGGTCGTTGACGTGCGAGTTGGCGGTGACGATGTCGGGGCGCGTGTCGTTGTCCAGATCGGCGACGGCGATGCCCCAGCCGCTGCGTGCGCTGCTCGCGGCGGCGACCCGGGTCGCATGGGTGCCGTCGTGAAAGATCATGTTGCCGTCGTTGACGAAAACCGGGAAGGTCTCGCCGCGCAGTGCCGTCACGACCAGGTCGGGCCGTCCGTCCCCGGTCAGATCGGCCGCCGCGACGCCCATGCTGGACACCGGACGCCCGAAGCCAGGCAGGGCCACGCCTGCGAGCAGGCCGACCTCCTCGAAGCGCGCCCCGCCCAGGTTGCGGAACAGGAAGTTCGGCACCCCGTCGTTGGTCACGAACAGGTCGTCGCGGCCATCGCCATCCAAGTCGCTCACCGCCACGCTCATCCCCTTGCCGACGTGGCTCGCGATCCCGCTCGACACCGAGATGTCCTCGAAACGGCCATCGCCGGTGTTCCGGTACAGCTGGTTGGCGAGGCCGGTGTAGTACTTGGGATGGCAGTAGACCCGCAGGTTGCGGGCGCGATCGCCGCAGAAACGGTCGGCGCTGCCGTCCCACGCCAGGTAGTTGACCACGAACAGATCGAGCCGGCCGTCGCGGTCGACGTCGAGCCAGGCTGCTGCGACCGACCATGGCGACGGCTTGATGCCGGCCGCGCTGGTCACGTCCTCGAACCGCCCGGTGCCGAGGTTGCGGTAGAGCGTGGGCTGGGCGACCCCCGGGACGAACAGGTCGATGTGGCCGTCGTTGTCGTAGTCGGCCGCCGCCGCGCCCATCGCGTACCCGCGACCCGACAGACCCGCCTGCTCGGTGACGTCGACCAAGCGCAATGACCCGGTATTCCGGTACAGCCGGTTGTGGAACGCCGGACTCGCCTTGGCCGCGGCGGCGGTGGCATTGCCGTTGGCGAAGAACAGGTCGACCAGCCCGTCGTTGTCGTAGTCGAAGGCCGCCAACCCGCCCGGCATCGTCTCGATCAGCCGCTTGTCGGGAGTCGGTGCGTGCGCCAGCACGAACCCGACGCCGCTGGCGGGTTGCACGTTCTCGAACTGCGGCACAGCACCCGGGGCGGCGGCCAGGATGGCGAACGCGGTCAGCGCCAGGGTGACGGCCTGCGATGCGGGGTGGGGCAATGCAGACAAAAAGACGGCCTCGTTGAGGGACGAGGCCGTCAAAGGAGGATGGATGAGAGGCTTGGTCAGAAGCCTTCGTCCGTATTGACGAACCTCACGCGAAAAAGTTTACCCACGCAGCCCGTTTCGGAACGGCTGGTGGTGGCCCACTCACGACACGACTAGGCGACTGCGCACCAGTTCGTTGACCGCTTTGCCATCGACGACCTGCCCGGCCAGCTTGGGCATCAGTGCCTTCATCACTTTGCCGATCTCCGGAGCGCCTCGGGCGCCAGAACTCGCAATCGCTTCGTCGATCAAAGCGGCTAGCCCAGCGGGATCGAGCGCTGCTGGAAGATAGCGCTCGAGGATGGCGGCTTCGCGCGCCTCCTTCTCGGCCAGCTCATGACGTCCGGCTGCGGCGAACTGCGAGACGCTGTCCTTGCGCTGCTTGACCAGCGAGCTGACCACCTGCAGGGACTCGCGATGATCCGGCTGGCGTTTGAGCTCGACCCGCTTGTTGATGAGCGCGGCCTTGAGCATGCGCAGCGTGTCCAGCGTCTCCTGGTCACGAGCACGCAGGGCGACGGTGAGTGCGTCGTTGACCTGCGTGACGAGTGTGGTGTCGGTCATCCTACTGGTCGTTCGGGGGCCGCGGCGGCGTCGGCGAGTACGGGTTGATGTACTTGCTGCGGTCCGGCTCGAGTTGCGGTGCCGCCGGCGAGGATCCGGGCGACTGGTTCGCGGGCAACCCGTACGGGTTGATCGGTACGGTGCCAGCCGTCGCGCCCGGCTGGTTCGGCGCCGCCGGCATCGGCAGCATGCCCGGCGTGCTGCGAGTCGGCCCGAATGGCCCCGGCGTCGGCGTCGGCTGGGTATTGGTGTCGGTGGCCGTGGTTGTGCCATCGCCCGCGGCGGCCTGCTGTTCGGCCTGGCGCGCCGTGAAGTAGCGCTGGGGGTTGGCGTAGTCGAAGTTGGTCGACGAGGCCGGCTGTTCGCCACCGGCGACCACGCCGCCGGTCACGGCACCGGCCGTCGTGTCGTCGGTGACGGTCGGCTGCAGTC